>PDON01000023.1 GCA_002742935.1 Candidatus Cloacimonadota bacterium
TTTTTATCATTTTGGAAATAGGGTTTATTTTTGGTTAAAACATAATATAATGATATTATGGCTCTATTTCCAATTCTTTTTCATGAAATATGCGGGCTATCAACCTTAGAGATAGCAATTTCAATATTACTATCCTCTATAACTCTTTCAAGAAAAAATCCCCACTTAACACCCTTTCCTGTCTTGTAAGTGATTGATTTTAACGGAAGAACAAACTCGATAAAGTATCCATTCTCTAAATCTCCACCCATAGAGAAAAAGTTGAGATCCACAGAGCTTAGAAAATTACCATTATCAATAATACCATCGCTCTGCTCCCCATATTGATTGGATGAGATATAGTAAGCTTTATTACCTGAGTTGAAAGTATCAAAATATATAATAACCCTATCGGTGGTTTCTATTCTATCTCTAGAACAATGATGAAGGGTTCTCTTCTCTCCATCATCATAACATTTAACTAAAAAGTATATATTTGATTCATCATAGCTTGCAAACACCTCTGTTCTCTGTTTTGCTTCTAGATTTTCTCCAGGTTTAACCTCATAGAATTTATCTATTTTGATAGCACTATCCCACTCCCCTACCGAGATTTTTCCATCTGCTACCGGTGAGTTTGACAACATAGGCAAATCAATAGTTGCAAATAGATTTAGAACACTCAAAAATATAAAGAGAACAATAAGTTTCATACAGACACCTCTTTTAGTTATCTAAATTATAACCTTCTCTATTTAGATGTATCTTTATAAAAATAGTTGTCTCAATCTGAGTTTGGTATAAAAACAATATCCTATCTTATGTAATAATTAAAGCTAGAGATTCAGTTATAACATTACGATATTAGTCAATTTTATCATAACCGCTAAAATATGTATCTTCCCACTAAAGAAGGATCTAAAGCAAACCGCTATTATATATGTATCCTCTATTCGGAAACAATTAATATACCGCTCCAAAAAAGTTTCCAATATAGTGGTGAAATCGGCAAGCCTTTCAGGGCTTGATCTTACATTATCAATAATGGTAAACAAGTCAGACTTTCGAGAAGCAAGTAGTACAAGGAATCAAATTTTTATGTGATTTGAGCCTAGAAATATTAGACAAATACTTATGTCGAACTCAGGTTAGTTTATCTCCTTCTGAAAGAGGTATAGAACTGCTCACAAATCATAATATTTTAAAATTATTTAGATGAGAAGATTTTTTTATTGACATTTCAATTATAACTACTTATATTCTCTCCGCAATGATGGTTGAGGGAGAGTAGCTCAGTTGGTAGAGCACCGCCCTTTTAAGGCGATGGTCGACGGTTCGAGCCCGTCCTCTCTCACTCCTTGTTTAAGGTGATAAGAAATTATCACCTTTTTTTATATCTAAATTTAAATATCTATATAGCATTTAATGTTTAGTAATTTTAAGATTATTGGTACAATCCATTGAGAAACAGAGTTTTTTAAGGATCTTGAGAAGAGAAGAAATATTGTAATGACAAAAAACATAAAGAGAATAAGTAAAGAGAATAGAGATAGAAAAATTCTATTTGTTTGTGGAAATACCCATATAAAGATATATACTGGATCTGTTGAAGAGTATCTAAAACAATTATTTTTTGGAGTAGATAGAAAAAAAAGTTATATTTCAGAGAAAATGTGTAGTTATAATATTTGAAACTTGCAACTATCTATCAAATCTAAAACCGGAGCTAAAGATTATGGCAGTAAATAGAGATGAAAAGTATCTTAAAAGAGGGGTAAGTGCTTCAAAAAGTGAAGTTCACAATGCTATTAAAAATGTAGATAAGGGGATTTTCCCCGGTGCTTTCTGTAAAGTTACGGAGGATCATCTGACCGGAAGTAAAGATCATTGTATGATAGTTCATGCAGATGGAGCCGGAACAAAGTCAAGTTTAGCATATCTCTACTATAAAGAGAGTGGAGATCCTTCAATATTTAGAGGTATTGCCAAGGATAGTTTAGTTATGAATCTTGATGATCTTTTAGCTGTTGGTGCTGATGATAACTTCCTTCTTTCAAACACTATTGGAAGGAATAAAAATCTTATTTCGGGTGAGATAATTTCCGAGATTATAAACGGTTATGAAGATGTTATTGATTCTCTAAAGAAATATGGAATAAATATAGTTGGCTGTGGTGGAGAAACGGCTGATGTTGGGGATCTTGTGAGAACTGTTATTGCAGATTCTACACTTGTTACAAGAATGAAAAGATCTGATGTTATAGATAATGACAATATTAAACCCGGCAATGTTATTGTAGGATTAGCTTCATTTGGTAAGGCTACTTATGAGAATGAGTACAACTCAGGGATAGGATCGAATGGTCTAACATCTGCAAGACATGATACATTTGCAGAGATATATAGGGAAAAATATCCTGAATCATACTCTCCCGAAACAGAGAAAGAGTACGTATACTGTGGAAAGTATAAGCTTACAGATGATTTTGGTTATGGTCTAGATGTTGGCAGAGCAATACTTTCGCCAACAAGAACCTATGCTCCGGTACTTAAAGAGATATTTAAAAATTACAGATCTGTTATTAATGGTATAGTTCACAATAGTGGTGGAGGTCAAGTTAAGTGTAGATCTTTTGGAAAGGGTGTTCACTATATTAAAGACTCCCTTTTTGATATTCCTAAGGTGTTTGAGCTTATTAAAAATTCTAGCGATACATCACTTGGAGAGATGTATCAAGTGTTCAATATGGGCTCTAGGATGGAGATCTACATAGATGAAAAATATGCTAACTCTATTATAGCTATATCGAAACATTATGGTATTGATGCTAAGATTGTTGGAAGGGTAGAAAAAAATCCTGATAGTGATACAGAGAATAAGGTTACTATTATTAATGGTAATGCAAAGTTTGAATACTAGACTCCGGCTTAAATATAAAAAGCCTCCTGTTTTGGAGGCTTTTTGTTTTTTATAGAAGATATTAGAGCTTCATTTTAGTTATTTATAGAATCCAAAGACTCGAGATTACCTTAAAAAGTCAAACTTTCAAAAAGCAAATAGTATAAGGAATTGATTTTTATGCGATCCATTGCCTAGAGATACTAAGTTGCTAAGTAGTCTGTATTTTATTTCTATCAACTAAATCATTAAAATAGATACTATAAATGTTGCTACCATAAATACCGTTATCATTGCAAATGGGAGCGATATAGTTGCTATAAGCCCTTTAGTGTTAGTTACTTCATGAGCTTCCTCAACACCTCTGCTTATTATCACAAATACCCACGAAAGAAGAATTAGATTTAAGATAGGAAAATTTATAGTTATTACGGTAAATAGAAGTGGTGCAAAACTGTAGGAAAGAACCCTAAAAGATGCTTCAAACCCATTTCTCGCAACACCAAAAATTGAAATTAGCAGATGCCAAATATAGGCAACTCCCCAAAAGAGAGCAATATTAAGTAAAATTCCCATCAAAAGATATTTTATTCCAAGTTCTCCATTATCACTTATATTCCTTATAATCTCAACTATAAACTCAGATCCCGGTTCAGAATTTTTCTCTATCTCCTCAATTGCTGTTAGAAAAGGGTTTTGAACTACTCCTCCCTTTATATAAAGATAGTTTGAAACAGTATTTATAATAAGAATCGTCATAAAAAAAACAGATGGCTTAAAAAAGCCCTTATTGACATGCATCTTTTCAAAAAAACCACGAGGATTTGTTAAAATAAGTTTAATTGTATAATAAAATCCTTGAAAAAAATTGTATTTACTATTTTCAAAAGGTATGTTCTCCATCTATAACCTCTTTGCCTTGAAACTACACCACTCATTCTTCTCTTTATAATCTAAAATCTCAAAATTATTTAGTTTTAAAGAGTCCTTTATAAATTGATTCTCATCTATTAGAATACCTGAAAGAAAGATTGTTCCGCCAACTCTCAATACATTTTTAAATCCCGCCATAAGATCAACCAAAACAGATCTATTAATATTTGCAAAAAGGGTATCGTACAGATTTGGATTAGTATACTCATCATCTTTCACAAAATCAACTTTGAGAGAATCCTTTACCCCGTTGAGTTCACCATTCTCAACAGCGTTATCAATACTCTCCTCTTCAATATCGTTTGCAACAACAGATTTAGCATTAAGTTTAACTGCTGCAATTGCCAATATTCCCGATCCTGTACCTGCATCTAAAATATCTTTACCCTCTACATCATCTCTTTTCATCATCTCTAAGAGCATTTGAGTAGTTTCGTGAGTTCCTGTTCCAAAAGCCATTTTTGGTTCTATCTTAATAGGTATCTTATTTGTTTTATGATCTATCCACGAAGGTATTATTGTAAAATCTCCGGCATCCAATGGTTTATAACTCTTTTTCCACTCCTCTCGCCAATTCCTATTCTCAATATCATCTGTTAAGATCTTATATTCATCTACCCCATTATCCTTTAAGACAGTTTTAGCTTTCTCTATAAAAGATTCAATATCACTATCTTCCGGAAAATATAACTTTAATCCTGAATTACTCTCTCTTGAACCGTCATAGAAAAAACTGCCTTCATTATCTTCAACTCCGCCACAACCATAATCAAAGGCAAGGCTACTTATAACCTCTTTTGCTATATCATTATTTATGTTTAAAATTTCTACACTTTTCCAATCCATTATTAAAACCTCTATAATAAAATTATTACAATTCCAAAAGATCAATTTAAGATATAATAGATCAATTGTAAACCATTAACCTCTATGATTTTTGGATAATACTATGGAAGATTAAAGAGGAGAAGACAGGATACTCTATTTACAGCTAAAATATAGAATATAATTGAAAGGTAATTTTTTATAATTATCCCTATAAACGATAAAACCCACCAAAGTGAGCATTGTAGAGAGGCTTGATGGGTATACTAATGGTGGTATAAATATTTAAATTTGCATTTGCAATTTTTTAGATAAAATCTAGATTTATGCCGAAAAAATACTCCTACTTCTCTTTAAACATGTTTCTATAATTATCATTCATCTCCAAAAGATCTTTATGGTTTCCAATTGCTGCAATTTTTCCATCTTTCAAGAAGAAAATCCTATCCGCCAAATTTAAAGAATCTATAGAGTGACTGATGATAATTGTAATTCTATCTTTCGCATCTTTTCTGATTATATTAAATAACTCTCTAATATTTTGATTATCCAAACCCTTTGTTGCCTCATCTAGAAAAAGAAGTTTGGGATTTTTTAAAAACTCTCTGGCTAAAACAACTCTCTGCTTCTGTCCACCACTTAGATTTTTACCTTGTTCCTCTACTTTATACTCAATTCCATTTTCCAATTTACTAGTGAATCTACTTACCCGTACATCATCAACTATTTTATTAAACAGATCTTCTTTAGCATCTAAATTCCCCAGCATAATATTCTCTTTTATGGTTGTTGAAAAAAGAAAAGGATTCTGCTCTACATTGGAACATATTTGTCTAAAAGATTTTTTATTTATATCTGTAGAAATATATTTATCAAATATAATTTTACCACTATCTGGAGTATATATTAACTGTAATAACTTAATTAAAGTTGATTTACCAACTCCACTCTCTCCTGCAATTGCAACTATTTCCCCTTTTGAGATACTGAAATTTATATTATTAAGTATATTTTCTTGCCCTTTATTATAGGAAAAAGAAAGATCCTTAACAGATATTTTCTCTATATCTTTTATAATCTCACCATCACTATTCTCCTGCTCTATATCAATCAGTTCATTAGTTCTCTTTAAAGAGGTTATTCCTGTTTGATAAGCAATATTTAGGTTAACAAAACCTCCCACAGAGCCAAGTACATTTATCATTAAAGCTGAGAAAGCAACAAAACTACCAATACTCATCTCGTTATTGAGTATCAGATATCCTCCATATCCATAGAGAGCTATTTTTCCCATTGTGGAACAGAATTGAGCCATTATTGATGGTTTTGAAGAGTACCAAAAACGAGAGATAGCTTTTTTGTAGAAGTCATAAAGATTTTTTTCTACTCTTTGAAGCATCTCATTTTCTATACCTAAAAACTTAATCTCTAACCTGCCTAAGATAGTCTCATTTAGTAGCTCAGCATTTGTACTAGATTTTTCCTGCATAATTTCTGTCTTGGACTGTAATGTTTTGTTAAACAGAGTAAGAGATAGAATATAGAATGGTAAAATTGCAAAAAATAGAAAAGAGAGCTTACTGCTAAAGGAAAGTAGAACTAAAAAACTAAAAAGAAAGGTTAATATATTTTTAAAGAAATCGAGTACATTATCAACTAAAAAATTATTTAAAATATTGGTTCTTTCTATAATATTGTGAAAAAAATATCTTGACAGACACAAGAGGATTCCTAGTTTTATAAAAAAATACGCCTAATCTTATAAAGCTAAGG
>PDON01000001.1 GCA_002742935.1 Candidatus Cloacimonadota bacterium
TCAATTCCTTATAGGTACGATATAAACTTCAATACTCCAATTTCTATACTTCTTCAAAAAATCTACGTTTCAATTCCTTATAGGTACGATATAAACCAAGAGCAAAGGATATGTACTCTTTTGCTGTTTTCTTCGTTTCAATTCCTTATAGGTACGATATAAACTTAGTTTAGATAGTGCTTTTCAATATATAGATCTGTTTAAGTTTCAATTCCTTATAGGTACGATATAAACCATTATCAGCAAAAGCCTTAGAACTACCATCCTCGTTTGTTTCAATTCCTTATAGGTACGATATAAACTTTGCCAGTTTAGAGTTTTTCACAACCTCAAACTTTGCAGTTTCAATTCCTTATAGGTACGATATAAACAGTCTCCACAATCTCATTTAACACCTTATCATTAACACGTTTCAATTCCTTATAGGTACGATATAAACTTGCAATAGAGATCAGCATAGAACCAACTACAACTCCTACGTTTCAATTCCTTATAGGTACGATATAAACATTATCATCTTCCTTTATCCAACCTTCATCCCAATGTTTCAATTCCTTATAGGTACGATATAAACAGTTACAGAAACTTAGGAAAAAGCTTAGGACAAGATCGTTTCAATTCCTTATAGGTACGATATAAACGGTTTTTAAACAGTGTTATAAATAGAAGTAGTAGTAAGTTTCAATTCCTTATAGGTACGATATAAACTCAACCTGAGACTGCAGTTTTGCATTGTGCTTTAATATGTTTCAATTCCTTATAGGTACGATATAAACCTTCGGGGTGTATTACTAGAAAGCAGATCTCTTCTGAGTTTCAATTCCTTATAGGTACGATATAAACCAGGTAAAGAGCTTGTTCCTTTGGACGGTAAAACTGTGTTTCAATTCCTTATAGGTACGATATAAACGCAGGTAAAGAGCTTGTTCCTTTGGACGGTAAAACTGTGTTTCAATTCCTTATAGGTACGATATAAACTTGTCGTTAGTGTCGGAATTGTCCTTAGTACCCTTGTCAAGTTTCAATTCCTTATAGGTACGATATAAACCCTTTTTCTAGGCATAAAAAAATAATTGTGAAACAAATTATAAGAAACAGTTTAAGGGTTCAGGCTTGACGATATCTGTCGAACCTGTGCCTGATAGATCACTACTAATGATCGACAGACATTTTACCCAATATGTCAAGGTGCGTAATATACTTAGATGAAATCTATATCATCCTTTTTATCTATACCAATCACCTCCCTTTTAATATAATTCATTGATCTAAACTTGTAAACAATTATAGAGACATTTTTATATTTTTTTATCTTATCTTCAATAAGATAGGTTAGTTCTGCTAAGTTACCTTCACTTATCTCTCCTTCAAAGACAGAATTTTGAACCCATTGAAGATATTTTTTACATATTTTGTGTATTTTAGGACACAATTTTTTATTTACATCATAGTATAATATTACAAACATAGGTTACCAATTCATTATAAATGGTTTATACTCTTTTTCATTCATTAAATGTTTTTCAAGTTTATAAAGTTCCATTCTAATAAGTCTCCTATAACTTACTTTTTTCTTTAAACTTGAGTGTTTAATTGTATCAGATAATCTTTCTTCTAGAAATTTAAGAAATTTTTTCTTCCCTGTATCATTTAATAAAATTCCATTCAGATCCTTATTAAAATCATTCGCTGTTATGACTTTCTTATTTATTGCTTTAAATATAGTTCTATCTCCTACTACAGGCTTAAAGATTTCAGCAATATCCAAATTTAGCGAAAATCTTCTAAAGTTTGAAGCGTGTAGATATCCAATTTTTGGATCTAGATGTGTTTGATAAATTTCAGAAAGACACATTGTATAGATAACAGAGTTAGAGAAACTTATAAGAGCATTAATAAAATCCTTAGGAGGTCTCTTTTCTCTTTTAATAAATTTAAAATCATCATTATTTACAATATTGTTAAAAGCTCCATAATATTTTTTCTTTATATTAGCCTCAACTGACATTAGGGTTTCTATTGTAGTCTGATTTTCAATTTCAAGTTTTAAATACTCTATTTCGGCAATTGTTCCTGATAAGTTTTTTTCTCTTCTCTCATAATATTTTAATATCTTAAGAGCATTTTCACATGCTCCAAGTACAAATTGCTTTGCTATAAATAATCTCTTAGGTATATCTGAATAAAATTTAACTTGATTCACTATCATAAAGCCAGAGTTGTAATGTTCTCTTGGATAAAATGAACCAGAGTAGTAACCATAGTAGTTAAAGTAGTGAACTATTATATTTTGCTGTGTAAGAAAGTTTAGTAACCTTCTATTTAATGAGAACTCTCCAAATAGCATTATCTCTTTAACATTAGCAACTGGAATATTTTTTTTAGAACCATCCTCTCCAATAAAAGTAAGACTATTATCTTTTCTTTTCAGCTCTCCATTTGAGAAAATATAGATTGTTTTTTTCATAAAATCCTTTTTTCTTTTCTTAAATTATGACCAGCAAAATTCATTATAAGAACATTTTGAACAAGGTTTTATTCTAATAGGTAAGGGAGGCTTCTCTTTATTGATAAGAGTACCAATCTCTTTAGATATATCTTCAATCTCTTTTATATCGTTTTCTGCAAATTCAATAGGAATAACTTTTTTCTCTTTGGGAACTCTAATCTCCCCACAAATATTTTTGAATCTATCTTTTAGATTATACATATAAAACTTTAATTGTAGAATTGCAGAATCTATAGCATGAGAGCTTTTTTTTACCTCAATAAAAACTGTTTTTCCATCTTTCTTTTTTATAATATCAATTTTATTGCTATTGTATTCAACCTCTTTTAGAGAGTTTTTATAAGCTTCTTCTGAAATGAGTCTTCCAATTTTTAAGAAATCATTGCTTTGATCTCCAATGAGGTTTCGAGACATAAGCCAAGCCTGTCTTGGACAAATTTTATATGCCTGTAAAAGTGAACCATATATTTTAAATCTATTTTTCATATCATACCTTTACATAAAGAGAGGATCATTTTTTGTAGTTTCAATTAGTCCTAAATCAGATTGATATTTCATATCGATAAAATAGTAGGATAAGCCTCTTTTAAACTCCTCCCTATGAATTATATCTTTATATTTGTAAAACTGTTTATTGCTAATTGTGATAGTATAATTTGAAATTTCCATAAATCTATTTTGATCTATTAGATTAGAGCAGGTATCATAGAAAGAGTAAGGTATAACCTCTATTCCATCAAATAGCTTATGAAATTTATCTTTTGCTTCATCATCCCACTTATAAGCCTTTATTAAATCTGTCATCTCAATAAAACTATTGTAGGTTTCATTAAAGATTTTTTCATAGTTATCGTTAAGCTTATTGTAAACTTTATCAATTAGAGGCTCAACTATATCTTCGCTTAAAAGATCTATCCCCCTAAGTGTTTCTATGGTTTTCTCAGTAATATGTTGATCATAAATAAATTTTGTTGCATCATCTATGTTTGATAAAACAAATATATCTGAAATACCCTTTTCCCCTTTTCTATTAACTCTTCCAAACCTTTGAAGTAAAGCATCTAGAGGTGCAGGCTCTGTGTACATTTCATCATAGTCGATATCTAAAGAAACCTCAATTGCTTGAGTTCCTACTAAGAGTTCTCTATCTTTAACAAGTTTCTCTTTTTCTGCTCTATCTTTTGCTATAAATTTTCCGTGAATAAGAACCTTATTTTCTACATTCTCAAATTTCTCAAATATGTTGATTGCAGATTTTATACTATTTGCTACAACTATTATCCTTTTTCCACTCTTTATTTTGTTCTTAATCTCTTCTGTGTAATCTTTAATGGAACCAGATATAATATTTATTTTATGCCTACACTGTTTTGAGAGTATTTTTTTATCAACTTTTATAAGATTAGGTTTAGATAGAAAACTATTTTCTATTTTCTCTCTTAAAACTTTTGGAATTGTTGCAGACATTATGAAAATATTTGATCCTAATTTTTTACTTATATAATGGATCATCCCAAGGAACATTCCCATACTTTTAGCATCATAACAATGGATCTCATCTACTATAAAAAGGGCATCGCTCATTAAGAGAAGACCTGTTTCATAAAACTTTATAGAGAAGAAGTATTGTATCAATTGCCAAGGGGTAGAAATTATTATAGGAAATAGAAGTTTTTTAGATTGTTCTTTTATTGTTTTAGCATCTTCAATGGTTATTTTTTCATTCTCATTATGTATTTGAATAAGAGAGTTTAATGCTTTTGAATGTAAGAGACCTGTATTTTCTATGCCAAAGATATCTGAAAATCTTTCATACATTGAGTTAATACTCGCAGTAAAGGGTAAAATATAAAAGAGATGAGTGGTTTCACCTGTTTTGAAATATTTCTTAGCCCAAGCAATGGAGGATTCTGTTTTCCCAGATCCTGTAGGAGCTATTAATATTGAGTTCCCTTTAGATTCCTTTGATTTTAACTGATGTTCTCTCAATTTGAATCTGTCTAAAAAACTAAAGTATTTGTAATCAATAAAAGGGATCTCCTTTATCCCAGCTGATGCAAAATGGTCTGAGGCAATGAGAAGTCCACGAAGTAATATTTCAGGAAAACTATTTTCATTACTAAAAGGAATAATATACTCCTTAACTGGATGCTGTTTAGATAGCTTAGGAGTATAATTATATCTATTGTTTAAGTAGTGTTCATCATAAAGATGATTAAGAATATCTTGAATACTATTTAGAAACTCTATATCTATACTTTTTAGCTCTTTATTAAACCTTTCAATATCCTCATTCTCATCACTTTTCTCAATACCAAATATATTTCCAATTATATCATCCCTTTCTTCATCTAAAGATGAAAAGTTTTTAGTGAAATATTGAAAATCTTTATGGTGGGAAAGAATAACTCTAGATATGATATCTTTATGTTTATACTCCAAGCCATCAAGAATAGAGACAGAAATTATCTCATGTCTATATCCCCATTTTTTATTTGATTTTAACTGTTTTTGAAATCCTGAACAAGCCTTACCCATATCATGAAATAGAGCTGATAAAATGGCAATATCATTTATCTCATCTTCTAGATTAGTAAGAGATTCAAGATTGGGAAGATATTTTAAAAATAGATGAGCTAAATGGACAACATCAAAAAGGTGTTTTTTTAGTTCTGTCCACTCAGGCTCACCTTTAGCGTAAAGTTTATTCATGGAAGTAGATACCAATGTTTTTATCTATATTTAAGATACTGGCTAATTCAGGATCACAATAGTAACTACCTTCAATTTTAACAGGTTTTGAGATAAGAAAAAATGGTTGTACCTCTTGTGGTATTCTTGGTTGTGTATCTGTAAAATATTTTGGTAATGCTTGTAACTGCCCTGTAATAAGTTTATTAACTTTTTTATAGGGGATTGTTGTTCCGTATAATACACAATCATCCTTTTTTTCTAGAGTTACCTTTTTTATCTCAGCAAAAGCAAGATCGCTACTACGACCTAATAAAATAGGAAAGTAGGGGGTTTTGAACATTTTAGCTAACTCCTCTTCATTTAGATAGAGGTATAGCTCAGGTTCAAAAAAGATCTCTCTCTTTACAATATCAGGAGTAACAGTCATAGTTTTTTTTCTACTGAGTTTCCCATCAGATTTATATGTCGTTTCAAGATCTATAAATCTATCCTTACCATGAAAAATATATCCAACTTTCTGCATCTCTGGAGTTCTATATTTACCTGTTACAGCAGAAAGAAGACCATAAATGGTTGAAATGGGTGGAACAGATAAGGTTGGTTGAAAACCTGTTAATATTGTTGGATGCCTGAAAGAAGCCGTAGGAGATGTTATTTTAACCCTATAAGCTTTCATTAAAACAACTCCTTAAACTTATCATTCTCAACAAATTGATTAATTATTTCAACAGGAGATCCATAGATAATATTGCTATTTTTTTCAGCTAACTCTTTTAGATCTTTATCCCATCTATCCATAAAACCTTTTCTTCTTCCTATGTATACAGGGGTTTTTATCTCATCTTTGTAATCTTCCATTATCTCATTTAAAGCATCAATTGAAAACTCAGTTGTTCTTTCCATACTTTCAGAGATAAGATGGCTAAATATATGGTTTCCTCCTTCAACACCTGCAAGAACAATAAATTTTGGAGTAACATCAGTTAGGTGGCTTGTTTGAGAAGCTCCTCCAGAGATCTTATTTAGAGCTTTTAATAGGTCGCTTGCTCTTTTAACTCTCTCCTCTTTAGGGAGTAGGTATTTTTTGTGAAGCTCATCTTTATTCTTATAGAAACGAGGATCATCCACTTCTGTTAATTTATCAAAATAGGTGCCAACATACTCTTTTGTGCAATTCATATAACCTGCTCTATGAACAGTAGTAAAGGCTCCTAGAGATGTAATATCTAAGGACAAAATACCTTTTAAAATAGCAGAGTATGGTTGATCTGCATAAGGTACAGAATCACCCTCTTGTCTTGCCATAACCTTAAACTCTTCTAAAATATTTACAGGTGTTACAGATATAAGAGCTGAGTTTTTTAATGGAGAGATTCTTGTAAGAGTCTCCTTTTTTTCTGCTTTCATATATCCAAATAGATCATCATCCTCATACTCAACAGGATTTGCTGCAGTAAAAGCAATTTTTTTATCTCTAGTTATAGGGGATAGATTCCAATTATAAGAATCTCCAAGTGTTGTTCTAAGCCAGTTTCTAAAAGCTTGCCCTGAAACATAGGTATGGGTTCTACCCTCTTTTTTTATCTTTTTTACAGCAACAGAGTTTTCATAGTTACTACTACCATCTTTACCCAAGTTGTTTAAAATAGATACATGGGTATCCACAAGAAAAACAGTTTGTATAGTATTACTCATTTTCTGACTCCTCTTTATCCTCTTTTTGTAAAATATCAGCAAGTTTATCGTATAAACTTATAAGTAGTAAGTTTTGAACAGTTTGCCACTCCTCCATTAGATTATCTACATAATCGTCAAGGGTTAATAGGGAACTTCCATTCTTCTCAACATATTTTCTACAGCTTCTTACTATAAATTTCTGAAACTCATAATGTTTATTAGCTTTTTCAATCTCACTAATCTTAAAAGTTCCTTTTCTAATCTCTTCTGAGATAAGTTCTGAGAACTCTTTTATGTACTTGATTTTATCCTTATTCATTTCTAAAACCTCACTAAAGTATGTTTCAATTATTTTGATATCCAGTAGTAGTTTCCTTTCTTTACAGAAATATTTGTAATCTATAAATTGATTGTTTATAAGTTTTGTAATTATAATGTTGTTATTATTTAAATACTGATCCTCCTTAGCTTCGCAAATCTCTTTTTTCTCCTCAATAACAAGTTTTTCCTTTTCAGGGGAGTATTTAACTTTACTACTCGTATAGAAACGGTAAACAAATCTATTCCATTCATTGATAGAACTTTCTAATTTAAATAAAAATCCTATTATAGAACTATCAATATTGTATATCTCAAGATCAGGATTCCCAGCAAAATTTGTATAGTAACTAAATACTAGATCAAACCCTTTTCTCACATCTATTTGATTCTTTTTTACTCCTATAACAACTTCATTTATAAGATTATAAAAGAGATTAAGTTTATTATTTATCTTGTAGGTAATAGGTCCAAACTCTTCCAATAGTTTACCCTTTGTAAGCTTCTCCTTATTTCTAGCAATTTGATCAATCCAAAGAGAGATTATATTTGGATTGAAGGAGTCGATAAGTATAGCCTTACCTGAGCTATTTATTGTTCCAAAAATAGTTGCATAGGATTTAAGAGCACATAAACCACATGTTTTTATTCCATCACTCCACCCTGGGAAAAAGTTTCTTCCCCGTAATGATCCAGAGAGAGGAAGTTCTACTCTAGTAAGTCCTTTTTCTATTGCTTCATATCTACCACATATTGAGCAATAATTTTCAGAAGCAGGTTTTATATCTTTTATATATCCTGTGAGCTTATTTAAAATATTTTGTTTCTTTATGGTAATATCCTTTTTGGTATCAGAGGCAGGATGGTTTAATAAATATATATTAAAATGTTTTTTAGAACTTTTTAACCATATCTCAGTTTCTTTAAATAACCAATCAACTATAGTCTTAAGTTCATCTTTAGAGAACTCTTTATCCTCTAAATCTTTATCTAGTATATGGTAAAATAGGTAATAACCCATATCGAAGAAAATATTACCAGTTCGTTCTATCTCCATGCTACTCCTTATTAAATATATTGTAGTTTACTATTTTATTGCTTTTTCAGTTCCCACATTCCCATACCACCTGAGTTTCGGGAGCCTAAACCTACCTCATAAGCAAGGTTTAAAACTCTTGGATCCCCTTCAATATGATAGTATCCTTTCCAGCCTTCAATAATAGTAAGTTCTGAACCCTTTCTAAACTTTAAAATTCTTTTAAAATTATCTTTATCCCTATATGAAAATAGTGGCTTAATTTTAATTGGAGAAGGAAAGTTTTCCTCTTTAAAACAGATCTCCCACTTTTTTTTAAGATTTTCATTTATTAGAGATATAAACTCATCGTCAAAAGGGTTATAATGCTTAGTAAATTTTTTATCATTTCTACTATAGAAAGTAGTATGTACCTCCATTGGAGAGAGCATTTTTATATCTGCACAACCATTTTCAAAACTGGGGGTATCAGAAATATCAATTGGTTGTATTCTTAGATCTGTACCGCAGAAATTAATAAACCCTTTTTGAGTAAGATTAGTAGCAAGTTTTTCTAAGATCCAACCGATGGGAGAGGTTATCGCAATTGAAACCTCTTTAGGAAATTTAAGTTTCTTAAATTTTTTATCATAAGATCCTTTTGCTAAAATTTCAGAAAAAGAGAAAAGCTTAAACCTTCTCTTCTCGTATTTAAACCCTTCGTTATGAAGCCATTCAGCTTTATCTTCTGGCAAATGTCTATAAATAATAGCTTGTAAAGCATGTGTGTAAGAAACAGGCAAAATTATATCGTTATCTGAACAAAGTTTAATATATAGTCTCATAGTCTTCAGCTGTTTTCTAATTATTTATGGTAGCGTATTAAAATGTATATCATGATAATAAAAATTAAAAAATCTCATTACCTCTTTTAAAAAACTCTTCTCTATAAGTATTATATGATCTAAATTCTCAATTTATTGTGATGATCATCACAATAATATTTTTTTTTGAAAAATATTCTAAAAAATAGATTCTGAATATTTTAGTATAACCTCTTAGTTCTATATAAAAAGAATGGTTTATGTTAGACTAATGATTATAACTAGAAATTTAATTATAATACTATTTATAGTATTTAAACCTTTCACCACCGCTAAAGTATGTATCTTTCCCAAAAGAAGTGCCATAAAAATTTATAGATTTTCTAAAAATCTCAAAACTTTTCCCATGCTGATTGACCCAATTATACCTTTCAAGTAACTTTAGGTTGTTATTCTAAATATTGGATAAATATTTATATCAAAATTATTTTGAGTTATATTTTCTCCATTTCTTCTTTCTCTTATATAAACTGCATATTTTTCAATATGTTTCAGTTGATAATTTTGTATTTTGTTTTGAGAGTGTCTATGTAAACTATTGAAAAAAGTATTCTTAACCTTTTTTGGAAGATACATATAATAACTAAAATTAAATATAATATTATGGCTTAACAACATTGAAAACTACTCTATCTTTTTCACCTCTGCTACTTATAACTTCAAGTATATTTTTCCCCTCTAAAGGATCTATTTTATATCTACTTTCCCCACTTGTTTTACCAATATGTTTTCCATTTAATATCCAAAAAAGCTTATCATCACCACCGTAGGATACAGTAGATTCTATTGGTGAGTATCCATCTCTATTTTTGGAAAGCTCAATGGTTGAACCTCTTCTGGGATATATAATTATAGGTTTCTCATCTCCGTAAAATCTTTTACACTCTTTTTTATGCTTTACGGGTCTATACTCATTTATTTTGACTAAACTATTGTAGGCTTTATATTTGGTTGGTATATCAAAAATAGTTTTATAGCTGTATTTACCTATCTCCCAACATTGAGAGCAAACTTCATTGCCATTTGAATCTATAGGTACCTGCTTATGAAAATTACACTCATTTAAATATGAGGATTCCGGAAGCTCTATAGTTATTGTATCTTTACACAGTTTTGATGCTTTGAATCCAGAAGCTTTACATAACAATACTTTTTTAAGATCTATTTCAGGTTTTGAGAAACTATCACTTTTTTTGAGAAAATTGAATATGGAAAATAGGATAGGTCCGGCACTATTTTTACCACTAATATTAGGGTTTTCTTTACCATCAAAATTACCACACCATACCACGGTAGTATATTTTTTGGTTACTCCACAAGCCCAACCATCTCTTTTACTATAACTTGTTCCTGTTTTCCAAGATATATCTTGATAGGAATCAAAAAGTTTCCAAGAGCTTTGATTTTTTGGTCTATCAATATCCGATAAGATTTTTAAGGTTAAGTATGAACCTCCCTTACCAAAAATGTTTTTAGTAGAGGAAGAGTCCCTCTCTTTAAGGTATGATATTTTTTTAAACTCGCCATAATTTGCAAGAGTTGAGTATAGTTGTGCAATATCAAAAGGAGTAGCTTCACTTCCTCCTAAAATAATGGATAAACCATAGTTGGAAGGAGATCTAAAGAGAGTTGATATTCCCCCTTGTTTTAAGAAACTGTAAAACTTATCTACCCCATATTTACTTAAAAGATCTACAGCGGGAACATTTAGAGAGTTTTGAAGAGCAAAAGAAGCATTCACATAACCACTAAATCTATTACTATTGTTTCTAGGATGGTAACTGCCAAAATATGTAGGGAAGTCCGGTAAAATAGATAGGGGAGAGATTATCCCCTCCTCTATAGAGAGAAGATAGAGGAAAGGTTTTAGGACTGAACCTGTAGATCTTGGAGATTTTATACCATCTACCATTCCGTTAACACCATAGTAGTTATCAGAACCACAATATGCCAAAATCTTTCTACTACTATTTTCTACCACTATTGCAGATATGTTATCAATACCCTGTTTACCCAAAATATTATCATATCTTTTCAGTATAGATTCAACATTTATCTGTATAGATCTATCTATTGAAAGATCTACCCTTTTACCCTCTTTTCCCCTAAATTTATCTGAAAGATGGAGAGCATTTGCGGGAAATGGGTAATAACCTATTTTTGCTAATATATCTTTTGAACTTTCAAATGTTAGTTTATCAATTATCCCCTCTTTATAAATATCACTGAGAACTCTATTGTATAAATTTTTTAACTGTTTTCCTTTTTTTATGATAAGAGTTGGATTATTGGGAAAGGTAATAAGTGTTGATATTTGGGAAAAATCCAAAGATTCAATTTCTCTGTTAAAGTATCTTAAAGAACCTGTTCTATACCCCCTTACATTGCCACCGCAGGGAACTAAATTTATATACTCAAGAAGTATCTCCTCTTTACTGTATTTAAGTTCCAAAGCAAAAGCGGTAATTATCTCAATAATCTTATTGTAATAGGTTCTTTCTTTGGGTGAGATCAATCTTGCAAGTTGCATAGTTATTGTACTTGCACCACTAAATTTTTTACCCTTTGTTAAATTTTGGATAAAAGCTCTCAGTATAGCATCAACTCTAACACCGGGGTGGGAGTAGAACAGTTTATCTTCAAAGCTTATAACAGCTTTTGAAAGAAGATCAGGTATTGAATCAGTTGAAATTTGATATTGTTGATCTTTACTTAAAAACACCCTTAAAAGTTTACCATTCCTATCATAAATAGAGACACCTTTTAAATCTCCATTTTTAAGATCTAAGGTATAAACTTTATAGAAAAGTATTGTAAGATATATTGTAATAGAAAGGATTATAAATAGAGGGAAAGTTTTTTTTCTTAAATTTGGCATACTAGATTTTAAATTTTATTACTCTCTCTGAAACGGTATCTTTAACAGATTTAAGGTCATTGTAAAACTTTTTATTAACTCTTTGCCATACAACTTCCAAATTAAGATCGTTACTATTTGTAAAATATACAGGATCATCATTAATTTTACCAAAATAGTTTTTATCTCCTTTAATATTATTAAATATATCTATGAGTAATCCATAATCTTTATCCAACCCAATATCAGTTTCTACCAAAGTTTCATATATTGCTCTTTTATCGACACCAATAATTGTAAATAGAAGTTGAGGATAATATAAAATCTCATTGTATACTTTTATAACAAGAGATGCAATATGTTCACAATTACCCTTATATTTACAATTACAGCTATAATTGAAATCATCAAAACTAATCAGTTTACTAAGGGAGATGAGATTAACCCTTTTAGAAAAAAATATAGAGAATAGTTTTTTTGGTGATAAACTTTTTAATCTATCTTTTATATCCGAAGTTTTATCTAGCTTTATTGATACAGAGTACTCTTTTCCACTGTTTTCCAAAATAAGGGCAAGAATAGATCCTTTTTCAATAGAGCAATCTATAATATTACCTTCTCTATAAAACTTAACACCCTTATTATATCTTGTTATAGGAAAGTTAGATCCTATTTTCTTTAAACATTCAGCTAAAAAGTTCATAGTTTATCTTCTTATTATTTCTAAAAATTGAGCTTTTGAAAGAGATGATAAAAAATTTGTTTCCTGATTTAATATATCCGTTGAAAGTTTTGTTTTATTCTCAATAATTTTATCAATCTTCTCCTCCAAAGTACCCTTACATATAAATTTGTAAACAAAGGTCTTTTTTGTTTGACCAATTCTGTGAACTCTATCAATCGCTTGGTTTTCAACAGCAGGATTCCACCATCTGTCAAAGTGGAATACATAGTTTGCCGCAGTTAAATTAAGTCCTATACCTCCGGCTCTTAATGAGAGGATTAAAATCTTATGTTCATCTGAATTATTAAATTTTCTTACTATTTCTTCTCTCTTTTTTACCGAAAGTGATCCATGAAAAAATAGAACTTTTTCATTAATATCATTCTCCAAAAGGTTTTTAATCATCTTTCCTGTTTCAACAAATTGGGAGAATACAATAGCTTTATTATTTTCACTTATAATAACTTGAATCATAGATTTTAATCTTATATACTTTGTTGAAAAGATCTCTCCTGAATCTGAAAGTGTTGAGTTACACACATGTTTTAACTTAACTATTGTATTTAGCATTACACCTTTGTTTATTTTTCCACTCTTATTTAAGCTGTTTTCCGTATCCTTTATTATAAGATCATACTTAAAAAGCTGATCTGCAGTAAGAGGTAAATAAATTTTTGATTCAACCTTTTCAGGTAAATCATTGAGTATAGATTTATCACTCTTCATTCTCCTTAAAACAAAGGGTGATATTATCTGCTTTAACCTTTTTCTTCTCTCTTCATTTCCATGTTTAACTATGGGTATTTCATAATTTTTTATAAAGTTAGATGAAGAGAGGAGGAGGTTTTTATTACAAAAATCCATAATAGACCATAGTTCCATAAGCCTGTTTTCAATAGGTGTTCCCGTAAGAGCTATCCTACTTTCACTATCCAAAGCTTTTACAGCTAAAGCTTGATCACTTCTAGGATTTTTTATACTTTGAGCTTCATCAATAACTACTCTTTTGAATTTTATCTTACTTAGCTTTTCAATATCTTTTTTTAGCACTCCATAGGTTGTTAAAATAATATCAGATTTTATTTTTTCTATATCTTTTTCCCTATCGGTTCCATAGTGTATATATCTACTTATGGAAGGTGCAAATTTGGAAAATTCACTATCCCAATTGTAGAGAACAGTTGTAGGAACAACTATTAAAGATTGCTTTTTATCTGATCTGTTTTCAGATAGTGTAAGTGCTATAATCTGTATCGTTTTACCAAGTCCCATATCATCAGCTAAAATAGAACCAAAACCTGCTCTTTCCTGCTCAAGAAGAAAAATAACCCCCTTTAATTGATATTTCCTCAAATCACCTTTAAAGTTTTTAAGATTAATTTCACCTCTTTTTATAGGTTTTAGAGTATCAAATTTAGAGCTGAAAATATTGTTCATATCAACATTTAAATCTTCATCTTCAAAGTTTAAAGCTTCCAAATATGTTATTCCGGAGAGTTTATCCCTTTTTTTAGATTCCAGCTTAATCAAAATCTCTTTAATTTTCTTAATATCAAGTTCAACAACACCATTATTACTTATAAAGTATCCATTGTTGTTTCTAAGATTCTCTAAAATCTCATTCTCATCAATCTCTTGATCACCTAAAGTAAATTTCCAGTCAAAATCTAAGAGGGTATCCATATTTAAAATATTTTTTGAAACAGATCTGCTACTGTATGAAAACCTTACACTAACACCGACTTTTCTTATATTTTTTAAAACTGAAGGGTAGAGAACTACTATCCCCGATCTCATTATATCAACAGAATCATTCTTTATAAAAGAAACAACCTCTTCCAAACTCTTTTTTATTGGTGAAAATCTATTATTATAGATCTCTTTAAAGATTTTAATTGATCCTACTCTATCAAAAAAAAGATCCATATAGAACCCCTTACATTTAGTGGCAAGAGGAGTAGTTTGATTTATAAATGTTTTTACAGATCTAAATCTACCATTAATTTTGACACCACTATCAACTAACCAACTATCACTATTTTGAATAAGTCTTAAAACAAACTCCATAGATGAGAGACTAAATTTTATAAACTCATTTAAATTGTAAGAGTCATAAGAGGTTAAAGTATTTTTTTTTATAAGATTTAAAACTAAAATATGTTTTTCACTAATATTCTTAGGTTTATCATTGAATATATGATCAAAAAGGTTAGTTAGTATTTTTTTAAATGTAATATCAATATACTCATATATAGATATACCATCAGCTTTCCAGATAGTAGGGAAGTTTTCACAAAAGTATCTAATATTTCTGGAAAAGTTTTTATCCTTAACTGTATCTATTGCAATTCTATTTTCAAAATAAGCTATATTCCAGTTTTTATTCTCCAAAAGAGATACACAATATCTGTATATATTTCTCAAATATCTGTATGAGTAGTGAGTTTTAAGATCAATCTCCTTAACAACTCTATCAAATTCACAAAACTGGTTTATTCCTACTGATAAGCAATCAATAAATCTTTTTTGATAAACATATCTTTCGTTTGGATTAAAATCATACGAGTATACAGGCTTTTTATCTTTAATGGGTATATTAAAGCTGTTGCTTTCATATTGATAATTTTTGACTGAACTTAAAAAAAATATTTCTCTCAAATCATTTATAGTTGCAGCTGTAACCCTATTTTCAAAAACTATCTCTACCCAAAAGTAGAAACTATTTTTAGAATAGTTAAAGTAGCCGTGTAATATATACTCTTTTTCTCTATTCAAATAAAAAACTCTCTAAATATTATACGGATTAAAAATTATTGGGAGATCCTATTTTAAAGATCTCCTAAAATTTTAAATATAAATCTATAGATAGAAGTTTAAACTTCCTCTTATAGTACTAAAATTACTTGTCTCATCTCCATATTCATTCTCTTTTGTTATAGTATATCTATAATCAACATTTAGAGAAATAGGAAGTACAGGAATATCAATCATTGTACCTACTCCAAAATGAGCACCAAAAGTAGTTTTAGATTTAACAAGATCTTCAACATCTAAAGAGAGTTGGTTAGATGAGCTATTTGACATTTCTGAAAGTTCATCTTCAAAAAATTGTTCAGATACCAATGGAGTTATAAAATGAACTCCAACACCTGCACCTAAATAGAATCTCATTAAATTCACAGCAGGAGGTAGTTCCAAAAAGTAGTATTTGAGAGTTGCATCTACACTGGCTCTTGCATAGGTAAATTCATGATTATAACTATTTCCCGATGTATCAATATCAGAAAAATCAAGAGGGATACTCTCATTCCCAACCTGTAAATCTTTAGGAGCAATCCACCTATATTTTTGGACAGCCATATAGTATCCTGCCTCTAAACCTAAAGGAAAAATAGGAAAGTCAAAGTAAAGCTGAGCACCAAATGCTACAGGGTTTTCTATTGCTTCTCTTTCTAAACTATAAGTGGCTTCTTTATCTCCAAAGTCAAATTTAAACTCTTTATTAATTTTATCTACCTCCATTAAATCTAACCCTCCATGAACACCGAATCCTACCAATGCATAAGAGGATGTAACCAATAATAATGAAATTAAAATAACTATCTTTTTCATATCTTCTCCTTAATAGTTAGGGATTATTTTAAATTTTTATAAGAAATATAAATTTTAAGTTCTCTACATCATTAAAACATAGTTCCATTAAAACTAATAATCAAGTTTGAAATATTTTTCATTTTTAGTAATTTCACTAATCTCACTATTGTTAAAATAATACCTATTTACTTTAACTCCAAATATTTCTTCCAATGATATGTATAGATTCTCACTTAACTCTTTATAAAAATTTTCATACTGATTCTTTTCAAGATCTATCAATTGAGCAACGGTAGTTGTTTTCTCTTTAACTTGTTCTTTAAATCTACTCTTTAATCTTTCGGGGATTGATAAATAATCAATGAGATCAATATGATCTAAACCTACCAATATTGAACCATGTTGAAGAACCGAATCTTTCAATCTTTTTTGTGCAGATCCAACAATTTTTTTACCTCTTGATACTACCTCATAAGTAGATGTTGATGAGAAGCAAACAGATGATAGTTTCTCTTTATAAAGATTTTTAAAGTTGGGAGCTTCCCCTCTTTCAAGATCTGCCGAAGATACACCCGTAAGATTTAATCCCCTTACCAGAACTTTACTTATTTTATTGTATACATCCATTATAGAGTCTGAATAGAATTGTGAATTTTTAGGTATTATCATTGAGTAAGTTAACTCTGTAGCATGAAAAACAGCTCTTCCTCCTGTTTCTCTTCTAACAAGATCTATATTATAATTTTTTAACCTCTCTAAATCAATCTCATCTATTTTCTGATGATAACCTAAACTTATACAGTATGGTTTCCATCTGTAAACTCTAAATATAGGTGATTCTAATTTCTCCCTTGAAAAATAGTAATCTGCTGCCATATTAAATTTACCACTGTTTATACCTGAATCAATAAATTTTATCTCTTCCATTTAATGCTCCATTGGTTAAAATATTTTAATATAAAATAATAAAGGGTGCTTTTTAACACCCTTTATTTGAAATCTATAATAGTGTTCTACTTCAGAAGCATTAGCTTCATTGTTTGTACGGTTGCACCGTTTGTTAAGCTAACAAAGTAGATACCTGTTGAAAGGTTAGATCCGTCAATTTTTATATTGTGTGATCCAACATTCATATTTAACAGCTTTCTTTCCTGAACCAACTCTCCGTTTGAATTAAAAATATTCATTGTAAGATTACTAATTGAGGAAACTTCAAACTTAATAGTTGTTGATGGATTAAAAGGGTTAGGGTATGCTGAAATTATTTTGAATTGATCAATAACCATCTCATTATCTATACCACTTTCATTACCAACAATAAATCTTAAACTATAAGGATCTGAATCAATACCGTCAACGGAAACCTTATATGTAAAGGTATCATCTCCATTAAATCCATTATTTGGAGTGTAGGAGAAAGTTCCATCACTACTAAGGTTAAGATCCCCATTTTCAGGATTTGACACTACAGAGTAGTTTGAGAGATTAAAGGAGTCTAAATCTCCATTTGAAGTTTCATTAGCTAAAGCCATAAACATTTGAGGAGCTTCTGATATTTCATAAGGATTATTTGGGAAGTTTACCAAATTTATCTCCCCATTATTTGGAATATTTGTTATTGTATACCCAAACCCTTGATTAAAATCAGTTCCCATTAAATAGTTGTCAAAGTTAGAAATAAACATATTATCTCTAATTTCTTGAAGAGTTAAAGCTCTATCAAATATATAAAAGTTGTCAATAAAACCATCAAACAGTTTACTTGATAGCTTACCAATCAGTACAGGGTAATCATTGTTTTTCACAGGAAGTACAGTTTCATAAGATTTTTCATTATCCAAAACACCGTTAATATAAATTTTTACATCTTTACCATCATATACACCTGCAACTTGATACCACTTACCTGAATCTAATTTAGTATTTGAAGATACTTTTCTCTTAGTTCCATTTTCAACTTGAACCGAGAACTTAACAGTACCGTAAGGAGATATTGTTGTATAAATACCGTTCATTGTTGTAGCTGCTTTTGAGAAAATAGCTGAAGAGTTTTCACTATTTCTCTTAACCATAGAGAAGAACGATATTTTTTCAAGATCTTTAATTTCACTGTCATTGTATTCCATGAAAGATCCTTCACTAAGCTCAACCATATATCCGTTACCTGCTATAGGCTTGTAATCTCTGGAAAGAATCTTAAACTTGTCAAAGCTACTATCAAAACTTGAGGTTGCCTTAACTTTTAGTTCAGCTTCACCATTAGAAATTTTATTTATGGTTAGAATAGATCCACTTATTGATGTTGATACTATAGAGTTGTTAGAAACATCTTCAACAGTATATGTTAAACTGTTGTTCATATTTGAAGTAAAATAGTTTGAAAGATCTATCTCAATACTCTCCTCTTCTAAAAGAAAATCAGGAATTTTTGGGTATAGAGAAACATCTACTTCATTAGGGTAGCAATTAAAGAGAGCTCCCTGACCTTGGGTGAAATTGAAACCTCCACCACCGGCTCCGCCTGATCCGGGTGCTAAATTATCAAGATAGTAGTATCCATCATTTTGACCACTCCAACCCCAATTAAAGTGGAAATGATCGGTAGGTTGATAACCATCACATACAAAAGCATGACCTCCAACTTCCCCATATCCTGAATAGTATAGAGGTCTATCTTCATTAAGCTCATTTTTAAGTTTTGAGATCCACTCTGAGTTTGAATAATAAGATTTTTCTTTAAAGGATATACTACTGTTAAAATTAAAATAGTTCTCAAGGGCACCAGGAACATCCCAAGAGTAAGCTCCGGAACCACCACTTGCAGCTGTACCATACATCATTGAAACAGAAACACCTAAATGATAACAAATTTGTGCTACATGATGTTTCTCTTCATCACTGTTGCCATTTGTTAACATTAAAGGCATTTTACTCCAATCATAGGTAGCATCGCCAAAGTTTGCACTTAATGTTTGTCCACATCCTTGGTAATCCGTATAGGTCTTTGAGCCTATTCCGTGGTTAGGAAAGTTCCAATATCTCAAAATTTGAGCCATTGCTGTTGCAACACAACCTACTACAGCTTGATCTCCATTAATCATTGGACAGTACATGTTATAAATAGGATTTTGGTCCCACTTTGTTTCCACAAGAGGCTCAATACTTCCATTTTTCGAGTCAACAAAATCAAAGCTATTGTTTAGAACCTTTTCCCATAGAAGATTATTTTCTTTAAACCTCTCTTTACTGCTTTTGGCTATATCAACCTGCTCATAGTAACCAGAAAACCAGCTTTTCATAGAGTTTATTTCAATATTTGGATTAAACTCTGAATCTTTAGAGTATCCTACAACAGGATAGAGATTATCATCTGTTGTAACAATAACAAAACCACCATTTTCAAAAGTGTATGTGTGTAGTTGTGAATTTTCACCTAGGGGGATAAAATTTTTGATTTTACTTTCATTAAAAAAGTTTTGATACCAATTTTTGGCAACCAATTGAGTCTCTTTTCTGTTCATCTCCTTTGAAAAAAGAAAAGATACTAAAGCCAAAATAATCATAACGGTTTTTTTCATCCATAGTTCCTTTAGTTTGTTTTACGCATATAATATAGTTTGATAGAGTAAAATTTAATATGATTTTTTTGTTAAAATAGCTTAAATGGACAATAGAATAGGGGAGTTTTAACCTTTTTTATTGTGTCTTAAATAGTAGGGAAATAGTTATATCTAACTTGGGTTAAATAGTAAAAAGGTACCCTTTTTAATTAAAGGATACCTTTTTATCTGAGGAATTAAATAAACTCCTATATGTTATATTCTAACAAAATAGACTACTTAACAAGAATCATTTTGCTTGTAACTACACCATTTACAGAAGAAAGCTTAGTGTAGTAAACACCACTTGCAAGATCTTTACCGTCAAAGTTTACACTGTGAGATCCTGCTTTGAATTCACCTGAAGCAAGTTCACTTACTTTCTCACCGTGAGAGTTGTAAACTGAAAGGTTTATATTTTCATTATTATTCAATGTGAAACTAATTGTAGTTTCAGGGTTGAAAGGGTTAGGATAGTTTGAAACTAGAGCAAAACCATTTGCAGTAATTGCTGACTCATCAATACCTGAAGTTCCAAGAACACCGTCAAAAAGGAAAACACCTCTGTTAGGATCAGTGTTGAAATCACCAACTATACCTGTAGTGTTGTTGTACCAATCCATAGCTAACATTTGGATACCTTCCATTACATCCCAAGAAGTCCAAGTATGTCCGCCATCAAAAGAGTAAGAAGCTCCTGCGTTTTCAGGATTTACACCTGTAGAAACCCAAGTGTTTTCAGTTCCGGGAACTGCATCAATATGGTCATGATACTTCATACCGGAAAAACTGATAGAAGCCCATGTAATACCACCATCAAAAGTTTCCCATATTTCACCATTACTTGAGTTAGAGAATCTTCCTGCAATACCGTGATCAGGATTTATGAATCTTACATCTGTGTAGTCTGAGTTTCCTTCAATTTGAGATGCTTCCCAAGTGTAACCTTTGTCAGAAGATCTGTAAACACGACCTTTGTTTGTACTAAACCAAATATTGTCACCAATAGCATCATAGTAACCTACAACTCCCCATTCACCAGGAAGAGTTGGAGCTAAATTTTCCTCAGGAACTCTTGTCCAGTTAGCACCACCATCTGTAGTAGTGTAGCACTCTAAATATCCGTCAACTCCATCACCTTGACAGAATCCGTCATTCTCGTTGAAGAAGTGAACAACATTTGGAAATGATGTAGGATAGTTGTAATTAGCACTTTCTTGTCTTTCCCAAGTTTGACCACCATCTGAAGTGTGATAAATACCTTGAGCGTTAGGTGCAGTGTGAATAGCAACCCAAGCTTTCATATCACTAACAGCACAAATCATAGATATAGAACCACCTGTAGCACCCGGTACGGTTCCTGGTGTCCATGTATTTCCACCATCTACAGATCTTATGAAATCTTGAATCTTTGCTCCTCCTCCGGAACCGTCATATCCCGCAGCCCAAGCAACATTTTCATCAACAACATCAACATATCCAATACCTGTTGCAGGATTTGGGAAGTTTGAAGCTTTCATTACCCAGTTTCCGTTGTCTCTTAAAGAGTTTACTCCATCAATTACCGGTAACGGCTTCTCATTCATTTTGGCAAACGAGATTGCTGCGACTGCCAATAAAACGCATACAATAACTTTTTTCATTTATTACTCCTCATAAATTTATTTTCATGGTCAATCCTCTAATCAAGAGATGCCTGCAATAAAATATTGCTCATAAAATATAAAAAAACAAGAACAAAATTTTTGTTTTTAGTGTGTCTTAAGTCAAAATTAAACACTGCTATACCTTTTGATATAATCCACTATCTCATCAATATAACCAAAACAGATAGCTGTTACAGTATCCGCAGCACCGTAATATATTGCAATCCTGTTTGTTTTAGGGTCAGTGAGAGCTGCACAAGGAAAAGTTACATTTGGAACATCCCCTGCAAGTTCATAGATTTCTCTTGGGTTGAATATATAGTTTCTTCCTCTTGCTATAACCTTCCAAGGCTTCTCCAGATCTAAAAGAGCTGCTCCCATATGGTAAACAAATCCATTACAAGAGGTTAATACCCCATGGTAGATTAACAGCCATCCCTCGCTTGTTTCAATGGGTACCGGACCCGCTCCAATTTTGGTACTCTCCCAACCCGGATCCTGTTTTGACATTACATGTCTGTGTTTACCCCAATATACAAGATCCGGTGATTCGCTGTAGAATATATCACCAAAAGGGGTGTGCCCTGTATCTGAAGGTCTTGAAACCATAGCATAATTTCCATTTATCTTTTTAGGGAAGAGTACTCCATTTCTGTTGTAGGGCAAAAAGGCATTTTCAAGTTGGTAGAAGGTTTCAAAATTTTTAGTGTAACCAACCCCTATTGTAGGTCCGTGATATCCGTTACACCAAGTTATGTAGTAAGTATCTCCAATTTTTGTAACTCTAGGATCATAAGCGTATTCAAAAGGGATAGTGGTATCAATTCTTGATTCAAACTTTATAGGTTTTTCATCAATATCCCAATTTATACCATCACTACTGAACCCTCTGTGGATCCTCATCTCTCTGGCAAGATTATCACATCTAAATACCCCTGCAAATCCATTTTTAAAGGGTACTACCGCAGAGTTAAATATTGAGTTTGATTCTTTAAGATGATCTCTCTTTATGATTGGATTTTTATCGTATCTCCACAAAAGTTCACTTGAACCCTCTTTTCTCTCTTGCCAAGGGATCTCTATAGAAAAATTATCCTTTATTGTTAACATATTTTTACCTCTTTTGTTAAGTTCTTTCTGAATAGTTTTTTACAAATTCTTTAAAAAGTTCCCCTCTCTCCTCAAAGTTTTTAAACATATTATAGCTGGAAGCAGCAGGGGAGAGAAGAACATATTTATCTTTTTGGGTAACTTTAAAAGATCTTTCCACACTTTTTTCTAAAGTTTCTTCCAAAAAAATATTTTTGGAACTTTCCATACTAAACAGCTTTTTTATAGTTAATCCTGTTTCGGGAATTAAGATTATGTTGGAAATGTTTGATCTCTCTAAAAACTGAACCAGATTGTTAAATTTTATATTATCACTTCTATTTTTACCACCAAGAATAATAGTGTCAACTTCACCTTTTAAACTTTTAACACCCTCTATTGTTGATTCTGGAATAGTTGATATAGAATCATCAATAAATTTTATATTCCTGTAAGTTCCAAAATACTCCAACCTATGTTTAAGAGGTATAAAACTCTCCAAAGATTTTATAAGTTTAGATTTTTTAATCCCAATGTCAGAAGCAACTTTAACGGCAATCATACCATTTTGTTTGTTGTGATCTCCAAGTAGGTTTGTTGGGTATTTCTCTTTGTCTGAACTATCAAAAATAGATGAGAAAGGTATAACTCTTGATTTTGTTTTAGCTTTTATTGAACTATTTATGTAGAGAGTATTCTCTGAGTTTTGAAACTTGAAAATATTTTTTTTTGCGTTTGAATATTCATCAAAATTTTCATAGTAGTCCAAATGTTCCGGGAAAATATTTAAGAGAATAGATGTTGAGGGTGAAAAATTAACAAATTGCAACTGATGAGATGAAAGCTCTAAAACTATATGGGTTGAACTTTTAATATCATCAATAATATCAAATACGGGAACACCTATATTCCCTCCTAAAATAGAATCTTTTCCACAATCTTTAAGGAGGTGATGAATCATAGAGGCAACAGTACTTTTTCCTTTGGTTCCGGTTACACCAATAACTTGCTCTTTGAAAAATCTAAGAAAAATATCTATTTGAGAGCTTATGTTTCTACAATGTTTAAATCTGTTTTCCAATCTTACACCCGGAGATTTTATAACAAGGTCATAATCAGGAATAACAGTTTGATAATCTTTGGAAAATATTTTTGATCCCTTAAACCAATGAGGAGGATCCACACTGTTAATATCTGCTATATCTACTTCACAATCTATACCATTGTTGTGTAAAAAATTTAGGGTTGAATATCCCTCTTTACCAAATCCTAAAATGAGTAGTTTTCTATTGGAAAGATATTCTATTACTCTATTTTTCATACACTCTCTTAAAATTTTGAAAATAATGATGAACAATATAAAACGATTTAATTATAATTAACAATTGATAATTAACAATAAAATTATTTATATTAATTGATTAAGACTCTTTTGGTGATTGGAGTTTTCTATTATAATCTGCTTTTAGTTGTCCAAAAATAAGATTAAGGCAAAGTTTGGAAAACTTAGATCCAATAGTGTTTATTTTTGATAAATAGTAAATATTTAAAATTGGAGAATTATGTATAATAAAAGTTTTTCGACAGCCAAATACAGCTTTAAAGATACCCCTTATCATGCCCTTATGAACAAGAGGGTAACGGGAGTATTACTTATATGTTCAAAATATGATAAGTTCCTTTTGGAAGAGGATGGAAGAATTGATGCTAAGCTATTTGAAGAGTATGTTTCATTAAATCTAAGGTATCCTCCAAGTATTAAACAGGTTTCAAATGCTGAAGAGGCGTTTAAGGCATTAGAAAAGTCTCAATTTGATCTTGTAATAAGTATGCTTAATGTGGGTAATATTCAAGCATTTGAGATGGCAAAACAGATAAAAAATCTTTACCCCAAAAAACCTGTTGTTGTTTTAACTCCTTTTTCCAAAGAGATTTCAAAAAGACTTGTAAATGAGGATTTCTCTTATACAGATTATATCTTTTCTTGGCTTGGTAATCCTAACCTTTTTTTGGCTATTATTAAACTCATTGAAGATAAGATGAATGTACATAATGATGTTGAAAGGGTAGGTGTTCCGGTTATTTTAATGGTAGAAGATTCGATAAGATATATTTCTAGCTATCTTCCAATGCTTTACAGACTTCTCTTTATACAGGCAATAGCTTTGATGAATGAGGGTTTAAATGATCATCAACAAATGATGAAGATGAGAGGTAGACCAAAAATAATTTTAGCAACCACATATGAAGAAGCTGTAGAAAAGTATCAAAAGTATAAACATAATATTTTGGGAGTTATTTCAGATGTAAGATATCCAAAAGATGGTAATTCAAGAAATGAAAGCGGTATCGAGCTTACAAATCTTATAAAATCAGATAGGCTTAACATTCCAATAATCTTACAATCATCTGAAGAGAAGTATGAAGATGTTGCAATGGAATTGGGTGTAGGTTTTATAAATAAATTTTCTAAAAACCTTACTCAAGAGCTTCAAAACATTATAAAGGAACAGTTTTGGTTTGGTGATTTTATATTCAGATTACCTGAAAATGAATCTGATATGGATAAAATGCCGGGAAAACTTAAAGAGTTTGACAGAGCATCTGACCTCAGGACTTTAAGAAAGAAGCTAAAAGATGTTCCTGAAGTATCTCTTAAGTATCATTTTCAAAATCACCATTTCTCGAAATGGTTAAAAGCAAGGGCTTTATACTCTCTTGAAAAGATAGTAAGAGAGAGAAGTCTCTCAGATTTTGACAATGTAAGCTCCACAAAAGAGTATATGAATGATACCATAAAAAACTATCGTATATACAAATCGAGGGGTAAAATAGCCAGATTTGATAAAGATAAATATGATGAGAGTACAATTTTTTCTAGAATAGGCAATGGTCTTTTAGGTGGTAAAGGAAGAGGTTTAGCTTTTCTTGATTCAATACTAATGCAAAACAGTTTTAGATTTAAATATGATGATGTTGAAGTTTCTATTCCTAGAACAGTGGTTTTGACTACGGATATATTTGAAGAGTTTATGGACATAAATAATCTTTACTCTTGTGCTTTGAGTGATGTAAGCGATGAAGATATACTAATGAGATTTATATCTTCTGAACTGCCTGAAAGAGTAAAATATGAACTTAGAACATTTTTGGATGTTGTTAAATCTCCTGTAGCCGTAAGATCTTCAAGTCTGTTGGAGGATACTCAATACCAACCTTTTGCAGGAATATATTCAACATATATGATACCAAATAATCATAATGATATTGCTATTAGAATAAATCAGCTTGGTACAGCAATAAAATCTGTTTTTGCATCCGTTTTCTTTAAAAACTCAAAATCCTACATGACTGCTACCAAAAATATGATTGATGAAGAGAAGATGTCTGTAATACTTCAAGAGGTTACGGGTAAAAATTATGGAGATAGTTTCTATCCTACCATTTCAGGTGTTGCGAGATCTGTAAACTTTTATCCAATGGGTAAGGAGAGGCAGGAACATGGGGTTGTTAATATTGCGGTTGGTTTGGGTAAAACAATTGTAGATGGTGGGGTTTCTTTAAGATTTTCACCTGTCTATCCTAAACAATCGTTACAGCTTACCAATCCTGATATGGCTATTAGAAATACTCAAAAGGAGTTTTATGCTCTTGATTTGGATACCTACAAGTTCACTCCTTCTATTGATGAAGGGGTAAATCTAAAAACTATATCTTTGGATGATGCTGATAGAATAACAAAGCTTTATACTGCCTCAACCTATGACTATGCAGAGCATGTTATAAGAGATGGCTTTAACTATAAGGGTAAAAAAATAGCTACATTTTCAAGTATCTTAAAGTATGGATACTTCCCGCTTGCGAGAATCATTAAAGATCTTATGGAACTTGGTGAAAAGGAGATGAACAATCCTGTTGAGATTGAGTTTGCTGCAAATCTTGATACTGAAAGTGGTGCTAAGATATTTAATGTACTGCAGATAAGACCTATTGTTGCCGAAACATCTATTATGGATATTAATATTGAAGAGATTAAAGCTGATGATACTGTTGTTATCTCGGAAAAAGCTTTAGGTAACGGTATTTACAAAGGTTTAAAGGATTTTATCTATATCAAGCCTGAAGCATTTAATCCTGCAAATAGTAAGGAGATGAAAAATGCCATAAATAAGATAAACTCTAAAATGGATAAAGAGGATAGGTCTTATGTTTTATGCGGTCCCGGAAGGTGGGGATCATCTGATCCATGGTTAGGTATTCCTGTTAGTTGGCCGGAAATATCCAGAGCTAAAATTATAATTGAATCAGGTCTTAAATCATATCAAATTGAGGCTAGTCAAGGTTCTCACTTTTTCCAAAATATAACATCTCTGGGAGTTGCATATTTTACAGTTAATCCATTTAATAAAGATGGATACTACGATATTGATTTCCTTAACGGTTTTGAGCCTTATTATGAAGATGAGTTTTATAGACATGTTAGATTTGATGAAGATATTATAACACATATTGACGGAAAGAAAGGTATAGGTGTTATATATAAACCTGTAAAGAATAAGGAAGAGGATAGTTAATTTTTATATATGACCTTAATTTGTTAAGTTTATATATTGTTTTTATAATCTTTAAACTTTTAGGGCAAGTTAAATTTAACTATTATATTAGGAATATTTATGGAAAAATATGATATAGTAATTATAGGAAGCGGTCCGGCTGGATTTTCAGCAGCTATGAGAGGTGTTGATTATAAAAAAAAGGTTTGTATTATTGAAAAGGGTCAAATAGGTGGTGCAGGAATTATGCATGGAGCAATGACCTCAAAAACTCTTTGGGAACTTTCGTGTGATTACCATACAGCAAGTAGAGTAGATAAAGGTTTTAGATCTACAGGTTTACATATAAACTACAAAAATATTATAAAATATGTTGTTACTACTGCCAAATCTAAACAAAATCAGATTCTTTCTCAAATAGAAACCTTTGCTCCTACTAAAAATAAGGATGGATCTATAGTATTAAAGAGAGGATACGCTAGGATAGAGGGAGCAAACACGGTATCTATTAACAATAAAGAAACCGTATGGGGTGATAATATAATTATTGCTACAGGTTCAAGACCAAGACCTTTACCCGGTTATACTATTGATCAAAAAAAGATAATAGATTCTGACGGCATTCTTTCTTTAAAAAAGTTTCCTGAAAGAATGCTCATTATTGGTTCCGGAATAATTGGTTGTGAGTATGCTACAATTTTTTCAAACTTCCAACAAACTGAAGTTCATCTTTTAGATAGATCCAATAAGGTTATACCATATGAGGATGATGATGTAAGTGATTTCGTTTCCAACACTCTTGAAAATAATGGTGTGAATATTCATCATACAGCTAATTTAAGAGAAATTAGAGATATGGGTGATTACCAAGAGGTTGTTTTAGATTATGAAGATGGACACAGTAAAATAGTTGAAGTTGATGTTATACTTGTTGCCATTGGTAGGGTTCCCAATACAGAAAAAATAGGATTAGAGAATTTGGGATATACCGAAGATAGTAAAGGGTTCTTAAAAATAAATGATGTTTGCCTTCTTTCTGATAAGAGATGTTGTAATGTATATGCTGCAGGTGATATAACAGGTAATAGTACTCTTGTAAGTACCGCTGAACTTGAAGGTAGATTTGCGGTTCAATCTATTTTTGAAGATAGTTTAAAACCTATAGACTATTCAAATATGTCAACTCTTATGTTTTTTAAAACTATGGTAGCTTCAGTTGGTTTAAACGAAAAGCAACTTAGAAGAAGAAAGATACCTTATAAAGTGGGATTCTATCATAACTCTCTGGTAAATAGGGCAATAGCCATGGGTAGGGGAGAGGGATTTGTTAAAATACTTATCTCAAATGATGGGGAAAACAGAATATTGGGAATGAGATCAGGAGGACCGCAGGCTTCATCCTCTATTGTTTCCATTGCTCATTTGATAAATCAAGGAAATAGTCTTGAAGAGATAATGAAAACAAAGTATCCGCACCCTAGTATAACAGAGGGTATCAAAGAGTGTATGAGACTGTTTAAAGGTTCATCAATCTATAAAGAGAAGGCTTTTCCTGATCTTATAAGAGTTGACAGCTGGGAACCGAAATAGCTTATTGATGGTAACTGCTATTTGAGAATAATATAGTTGCTTAGATTCTAAACAAGAGGAATATTACTTGATAAAATTTTTACTGTTTTCAATTTTTATTCTAGATTTCTTTATATTCTCAAAAAATATAGAGATAAAAGGTGATAAAGATTTGTTCTCTGTTTTGGAATTTAGCAGTAATATTGATAGTACTTTGGTAAGTTACGGATATTTTGACTCTAAATCCTATACAAGAAATGATACTCTCTTTATTTTAAGTGGAGAGAGGTATCTGTTTAATTATATTAAATTATCGGGTAATCCTTTTTATAATGAGAAGATTATAAACAATAAGTTTGATATAGATTTCCCTTTTTCCAAACTAAATATTAATAAACTTATGAAGAGGATAGAGAACTATTATCAAAACAGAGGGTATCCTTTTGTTAAAATTAGTTTAGAAAGAGTAGATTTAGACAGGGAAAATAGGGTTGTAACACCTATTCTAAATATAGAAAGCGGAGATTATGTCAACATAAGTAGAGTGATCTTTAATGGTAACAAGGTGAGCAAAAACCATATAATTGAAAGAGAGTTAAGGTTAAATCTTCCATCAATGTTCAGCCTTTCAAAACTTGAATATGGTAAAAGCATGCTATACAATACCAATCTTTTCTCCTTTGAGCCAACCTATAAAATATTTAAAGATAAAAATAAAAAATATATGGTTTTATTTAATTTAGAGGAGGAAAACTATAATAGTTTAGATGGTATGCTTGGTTACTCATCAAAAAATGATGAAGATAAACTTTTTGGGTATATAGATTTAGAGTTTAGAAATCTTTTTGGAACTTTTAGGGGTGCAAAAATATATTGGCAGAGACTTAGAGGGAGTAGTGAAGAGATAGAATTAAACTACAGAGAACCCTGGCTTTATAATATACCTATATCAAGTTATATAGGTTTTACCCAAATAAAAGAGGATTCTCTCTATCTTGATAGGGGAATTTCTATAAATTTTGAATACTTTCTAAATCAAAACTTTACTATTTCAACAGGATTTAACTACAATAGAGTTTTTCCTATAAATAAGGAGAGTAATAGTGAAGTGGAATCTTCTGAAAGAAAAGGTTACAATCTTTCTGTAAGCTATAAAACAACAGTTTATAAAAATCCTTTTAGGGAGCTTTTTTTATCAACAACAGTATATTTTAATGATCTATACAAAAAGTTTCTGGAAAGTGGGGAGAGTAATCATATGTTAAACAGTAAGCTTGAAACATCTTTTGTTAAGCCTATGGGAAGATTTTCTATCTCTTCTAGAAACATAACAAATCATCTGTTTTTTAAAAATAGTCCGGAATACTTAGAACTTTTAAATTTTGGTGGAGTTTCCTCATTTAGAGGTGTAAGAGAGAAATTTATATCAACAACCTCATACTCATCCTTTCAAAATAATCTCTATTTTGATCTAAAAAACAGTTCATACATATATATTATGTTTGACTTAGCTATTTATTCTAAAAAGAATGAGAGTTTTATTGAAGATTTTAATACATTATACTCTCTAGGTGGAGGTTTGAAATTTCCTATTAAAACCGGAGGTTTTGAGATTATTTACGCTTTTCCTCTAGATCAAGGCTTTAGTAACTCTGTAATTCATGCCAGATTGTTAACAGAGTTTTAGTTTGGAACTATTATTTCATGCTAGATCTCCTCTCACCTTCGGTCTTCCGTCTTCGGTCTTCCACAACCTCTTTTAATTCCCACTCTATAAAAAAAGCCTCAAATTTGAGGCTTTTTTATAGTATCTTATTAGAAAATTACTTAATCAACATCAT
>PDON01000002.1 GCA_002742935.1 Candidatus Cloacimonadota bacterium
CAGGTGCTCTAACCAAATTGAACTACCGGACCAACGGTAGTGGGAACTACTAGATTCGAACTAGTGACCCCCTGCTTGTAAGGCAGGTGCTCTGAACCAGCTGAGCTAAGCTCCCATCTAAAGCGAAGTAAATATAGTTATGATTTTCTCTGTTGTCAAGCTAATTTCTACTTTTTTTTAAAATAGAATAGGGAAGAATAACAACATATGCCAAAGTAAGAATTATTGGCGATAAAGTTAAAGAGAAGAAGCTGTCATGAGGACCAATCATCATGAGAATATAGCCTAGTATCAGCATACCAATGCCGATACTAAACCACACTATATTACTTTTTGTGAAAGGTAAATTATTCATCTTAAATTCCTAAATTTATCTGTAGAGAGATCTGTAGTCAACAACTTCGGAGTTATCTACTATACCTTCTAACCAAGTATTAAGTATATCTCTCTCTTTTGCTGTCATCATTCTCTTTTTAAGAGATGCTTTAGCTTTTTCAAAATTATCTTTAGAGAACTCATCTCTCTTGTTAACAACAATTACATAAGATGCATTACTACCCTTAATAGGAGCAGATATTTCTCCAATTTTTGTATTAAAAGCAGCCTTTTGGAACTCCTCATCTCTTCCAACACCTGCTACATAGCCTTTTCTTGAAAAATCTTTTGATTGAATAGAGAAATATCCATCACTCTTTTCAGCTATAGTGTTAAAATCTGAACTATCTTTTATAGTAGAGTAAAGCTCTTTAATCTTTTCAAAAGATCTCTCGGAAGCAATCTTATTTTTAAGCCTATTAACAACTTGTCTTCTTACCTCTTCTAAGCTCTTTTTGCTCTCCTCTTTAGTATCTTTAACTCTTATGAAAAGATAACCTTTTGAAGAAAACAATTTATGGCTAACATCACCTTTTTTTGATGTGAAAAGAAATTCTGAGATTCCCGGTACTTCACCAAACTTTTTGGTATAATCATTACCTTTTGATACAAATCCACCATTCTCTATCTTTAATCCGTTTTCAGAAGCTGCCAAATCAAAAGCCTTTGAGTCATATCCGTTAAGGTCTAAATCCTCTTTAAATTTTGAAGCAAGATATCTAACATTCTCTGTTGTTGAAGGATAAGATTTAAATCTAACAAGAATATGTTTTGCCTTAACCTTTTTAACCTTACCTTTTTCCTCTTCCTTCTCTTCAACCTTTATTAGATGATATCCAAATTTTGTTTTTACAGGTCCTACAACCTCACCAACTTTTGCACTAAAAGCTGCATCTTCAAAAGGTTTTACCATTTTGCCTCTTTCAAACCATCCAAGATCTCCGGATTTTTCGGCAGAAGATTTATCCTCACTAAAACTGAAAGCTGCATCTCCAAAACTCATTCCATCTTTAATTTCAGTTAAGTATTGGTTTATATCCTCTAGAGCAAGAGCAGAATCCTCTTTTGTTATTGCAGTACTAAAAAGAACATAATCAAAATCTTTTGATTCTTTATTTACTCCAAACTCATCTCTGTTTTCATTAAAATATTTTTCTATTTGAGAGTCTGTTAAAGTTGAATCTGCAGGTCTAAAGTCTAAATTTCTTACCTTAAGAAATTTAACTTGAGCTTTTAGATCTTTATTTTTGTATTCATCTAAAAGTTCTGCTTCAGAAATATCCAGACCCATCTTTAATTTATTTTCTAGAATAGTTCCTTTTAATCTGTTTTGAGTAATGTTCTCAATTGTATAGTACATTTGAGCATAGTTAGGATCTTTGCTTTTAATAAAATTTTGATATTTTTTTAGGCTGAATTTGCCATTTTCCATAAACTGAGGATATTGTTTTAACTCAGGTAGGGGGTTGTTTAAAATTTCATCTACTATCTGTTTTGCAGGAACAACAACCTCATTTTTTATATACTCTTGACCAATCAAGTTCATTTTAATAAACTCGGTCCAAGCATCATTCCTAAGCTTTGCAATAGCAACATCGTCAAGATCTCCAGTTCCGGCATTCTTTGTCTTACTCTCCTCTAAAGATGCATAATCTTTGTACTTTACAGTTTCACCATTTATCTCTCCTATAACACCTCTTGCCCTAGGGTCTTTGGACCTAACACCTCCCATACCCCAGCTAAATATCATAGTACCTACAAATGCAATAACAAGAATCCAAATTACAATTGCCATTCGTTCTCTTATTTTACTCAACATTTTAAAACCCCTAACCTTCATTTCTCTTTACATAATAATAGAATTTTAGTGAAAAAATATAATACAATCAATATTGTATTGCAAGGCAAAAAAGAGTGGTTCTCTTTGATTGTTTTTGATTTTCTAAATTTTGTTGATTAGATTGTATTTTCTGCCTTGCATATCAAAACAGGTAGGTAAGAGTAGGTTAAGTTGAATTTATTGAGGGTTTATGTTTAGGGGTTGTTAATAAATTAAAAGGTTGATAATAGGTAGGATCTCTAATCTTGTGGTGCTGTCCTACTGTTTTTTGGTGTGTAAAAGAGGTTTTAAATATAAAATATAGGTGTGAGTTAGTTTATGAATATAATAATTTTTGGAGCAGGAAAAACAGGTGAGTATTTAGCAAGAGTTTTTACCTCAGAAGGAAGTGATGTTACAATTGTTGATAAAGATGGTGAAAAATGTAGAAAAATTGAATCTGCTATTGATGTAACTGCTCTGGAATTTGATGGGATAAAAAAAGAGTTTTTTAATAAAGATTACTTCTCTAATGTAGATCTATTTATAGCGGTAACAGCAGTAGATGAGTTGAATATTACCGCTTGTACTATTGCCAAAAAGCTTGGAACAGGTACAACTATAGCAAGAATCAGAAATGAAGATTATGATCAGTTTAAAGATCTTATAGATCTTTCTGCAGAGGGGATAGATCTTATAATTCATCCTGAAAAAGAGCTTACCAAGGAGCTTATAAATCTTGTTAGTTATCCTGAAGCTCTGGATATATACAATATCTCTAAAGGTGAACTTTATATTCTCTCTACCGAAATTAAGAAAGACTCTCCCTTCTTAGGCAGGTCTCTAAAAGATATATCCAAAGATAAAAATATAAATTTAGAAAATTATAGAGTAGTTTTTGTAGAAAAAGGTATAGAAACTATAATCCCAAAAGGAAGATATGTTTTTGAAGAGAAGGATAAGGTTTACTTTATCTCCTTAAAAGATCATATAAATCAATTCTTTTCAACCATTGGTTGTGATTACAAAAGAGGTAGGGATATAATGATCAACGGCTGGGGTGATGTTTCTAAAACTTTGGCAGTTGAACTTGAAAGAATAGGCGGTTTTAATGTTAAACTCATTCTTAATGATAGAAAAAAAGCGGAACAGCTTTCTGAGATTTTAACAGATACTTTGGTTGTTGTCGGTGAGGCCACAGATATGGATATATTGGCAACTGAGGGTATAATTGATATGGATTTCTATCTTGCATTAACGGGTAATGATGAAGCTAATATGGTCTCCAGTTTATTGGCTTCTCACTTGGATGTTAAGAGGACCATTACCAGAATTGAGGAAACTACCTATCTTCCTATAAGTAAAACCATTGGTCTTGGAAGATGTATAAACAGCTCAATAGCAACTACTAACGCTATTATGAGATTTTTTAAGCATGGAAAAGTTGTTTCATCATCAACTTTTAAAGGGATAAATATTGATGCTATAACATTTAAAATTGATGGCGATTCAAAGTGTATTGGAAAGCCAATTAGCTCTCTAAAATTCCCTGGTGATACCATAATAGGAGCAATAACAAGGGATGATAACTTTTTTATTCCGGCTGGGAACAATGAAATATTGCCGGGAGATGAGATAATTGTATTTACTACTAGAGATCTTGTTCCTAAGATTGAGAAGATGTTTGGCAATTAGAAATCTTTTAAAGCTTATATATATCTTGAGTTAGCTCTTTCTGCGTTAGTTTTTTAAGCTAAATGAAACGCTTTTTAATGAGGTCTGACAAAAACTTTAGGGTTTATTAGAGTGCTTATAAAATTTGAATCTCTATTCGTTTCCTCTTTGTTTTTGGCATGATATTTTTTTCTCCTGCTCTCTTATGCTCTATCCCTTTGGGCATATTTTGCCGTAACATCTGTGTTCATCTTTTTTCCTTTAGCCCATATTTAATACTTGAATAGAGAAAAGGAACCATTTTTGCTACAAAATAAAAGAGGTTCTTTTATTGGTGTTATAATTAACTATTTTAGAGTTTTGTTATGTCTGTTAAAAATGAAAATATAAACTTTGTTGAAGAGTCATATCTGTTTATTTCTGAGTTTTTCAGTAAAATTTCAATCCCTATTGATAAGGAGAAGATAAACGATTTATTATCTCTGATTTGTAGCAAAAAAGTTTTAGACTTTTCCGATGTTAACAAGTGGAGCGGAGCTGTTTCGCATCTCATTATAAAGGAGAGTGGCTTTGGTGTAAGCAATAGTGTTGTAGCAGATTTTTTTGTTATGACAATGGAGGATCTTTCAGAGTTTGGTAATATGTTGAAAAGTGTAGTCGGTTCTGAAAGGTCACAGTTTAAGGTTACGAATAGGAAAAGTAGTAGTTCTATTATCCTTCCTGTGGCCGGAGGTAAGGGTGGGATAGGGAAATCTCTCATTTCTACGAGTCTTGCAATATCTTTTGCAAACAGAGGGTATAGAACAGTGGTTGTAGATCTTGACCTTGGTGGGTCAAACCTTCATAGCTATTTAAATATGCCAAATAAGTTTCTTGGTATAGGTGATTATTTAAGCAGCAATAACTTGGGTTTTAGTGAGGTCGTTAAGGAAACCGATATAGAGAATCTCTCTTTTATTCCGGGTGATGGCAGAACTCCTTTTATGGCAAACATATCTTATCAGAAGAGAATGAGGCTAATAAGAGAGATTAAAGCGTTAGATTATGATTATATTATACTGGATGTGGGAGCAGGTTCAAGCTTTAATACTCTAAGCTATTTTAACCTTTCTCCAAGAGGTATTATGGTTACCGGAACCGAAAATAGCTCTATAATGAATTTTTTAACATTTTTAAAAAATTTATTTTTCAAGATTATTTTAGCAGCTTCAAAGAGCAGACCTCAAATAGTTTCTGTTTTGGAAGATATGCTTAAAAACTCTACAGCTTCAAATCCTGTTTATGTATCTACTCTTTTAAATAAGCTTTCTCATTTGGATAAAGCTCTGTACTATAAAATGAGGCAGCACCTCTCAAAGTATAGACCAAGAATAGTTTTTAATATGATAGATGATCCTAGCGAGCTTAAAATTTTAACTAATCTTGATAGGATTTTAAAACAGAATCTCTCTTTAGAGTGTGATTTTATAGGTGGTATCAAGTTTGATGATCAGGTTAGACGCTCTATTAAGAGTAAACAGTCTATAGTTATGAAAGGGGGAGGGGAGTTTCAAAAGAGTATAGAAAGCATAGCGTCAAAAATTGAGGATAATTCCCTAATTGGCAGCTCCTATCTAAGTTTAATTTCTGAGATGAGAATTAAATAGGGTCTTCTGAAAATAGGTTGAGAGGGTGTTATCTTTCCCTGTATATATGGTTGCTTTCCAAAAGATTATCTTCTAGAGAGTTTTCTATACCGTTAATATCTATAAGCTCTTCTTTTCTAAGAATGTAAAACTTGTCAAATAGTTTGTAATAGGTAGGAAGCTTAACATCTGTTACAATAATGGTTTTATTGTGCTCTTTCAGTGTAGAGTATATTATCTCTTTATATCTTTTACTTACCATTTCAAGATTATCATCAAATATGAAAGTATTATTATCGTATTTAATGGAGAGGAAAAGTTGTAAAAGTTGCTTCTCTCCTCCCGAAAGATGGGTTGTTTTACTATTATAATTTTTAGAAAAACCACTCCTCTTAATAAGTGAGTCAAAAAGAGGATTGCTTTCCTTTTTGATTAGAAAAAGTTCATCATAAACCTTCCTAAAAAGAAAAAGAGAGTGGTTTTTTATTGATATAATTTGGGAGTTGTAAAAATAGCTGTTGATCTCCTTAGATATTTTACTCTTTCCTGAAAGATTATTACCCAAAATTAGTGTGGCTTTGTTTTTTAACAAACTGTAATCCATTTTACAAGACTCTTTTTAAAATTAGCTCTTATAGTTTCTTTAAAATTGTATTAAAGCGATTTTAATATAAATACCGGATAAAAGATTTCCAATAAAGTTGGATTCTATTTTGAATTTTAGATTAAAAGATATAAATCTTGATTTTATTTGATATTAGTATTAAATAATAGGATTGACTTTTAAGCTCATTAAAAAATAATGTTTATTTCACTTTTTAAATAGAGAAAATAGTTGACAATTTTGATCTGGTTTATTATCTTCTGAATTCGCAACTGTATCTTTACAGGTGGGTGTATTGTATAGTTGGGGTTTCTGTTTCGTAGCTTGCGAAATAGTCATAGAGAGCTTATTGAGCTATAAATTGTATAACATGTTAAGCAATATAATGGAGAAAATGTAATGCCTACAGTAAATCAGCTAGTAAGGTTCGGAAGAAAAGTAGAGAAAAAGAAGACTAAGTCTCCGGCTCTTCAGGCATGCCCTCAGAAAAGAGGTGTTTGCACTAAGATTACTACTACTACTCCAAAGAAGCCAAACTCTGCACTTAGAAAGATTGCGAGGGTTAGACTTTCAAACTCAATGGAGGTTACAGCTTATATCCCTGGTGAGGGACACAATCTACAAGAGCACTCAGTGGTTCTAATTAGAGGTGGTAGAGTTAAGGATCTTCCGGGTGTTAGATACCATATCGTTAGGGGTACTCAAGATACCTCCGGTGTAGATGGAAGAATGCAAGGTAGATCTAAGTATGGAGCAAAAAGGCCAAAAGGCTAAAACTAATTTGATGAGGATAGTTTAATGTCAAGAAGATCTAAAGCTATTAAAAGAGCAATCTTGCCGGATCCTGTTTACAAGGATACTTTGATTGCAAAGTTTATCAACAATATGATGGTTGATGGTAAGAAATCTATCTCAGAACAAATTTTCTACTCAGCAATGGAGATTGCAGAGAAGAAAGAACCCGGAAAGAAGGGGAATGAGATTTTTAGAACTGCTATTGATAATGTAAGACCTACTCTTGAGGTTAAGTCAAGAAGGATAGGTGGATCAAATTATCAAGTGCCAGTTGAAATTAGAGCTACTAGAAAAGAAGCTCTTGCAATTAGATGGATAATTGCGAATTCAAGAAAAAGAGCAGGTCATTCAATGGCTGAAAAGCTTGCAGCAGAGATTGTAGCGGCTTCAAAGAATGAAGGTGCTTCAATTAAGAAAAAAGAAGATATGCATAAAATGGCTGAAGCAAATAAAGCTTTTGCACATTTTAAATGGTAGGTTGATTAGATGGATTTAAGCAAGATCAGAAATATCGGTATTATGGCTCACATTGATGCCGGAAAAACAACTACAACAGAGAGAATTTTATACTATACCGGAAAGGTTCACAAGCTAGGTGAGGTTCATGAAGGAAATGCCACAATGGACTGGATGGAGCAGGAGCAAGAGAGAGGTATTACTATTACTTCTGCATCAACTAAGTTTGAGTGGAAGAACCATATAGTTAACCTTATAGACACTCCCGGTCACGTTGATTTTACAGTTGAAGTTGAAAGGTCTCTCAGAGTTTTAGATGGAGCTGTGGCTCTGTTTTGTGCAGTAGGTGGTGTTGAGCCTCAATCGGAAACTGTTTGGAGACAGGCAGATAAGTACAATGTGCCAAGAATTGGCTTTGTAAACAAAATGGATAGAACCGGTGCTGACTTTTATAATGTTCTTGATATGATCAGAGAACGACTGAAAGCCAACCCTGTTGCAGTACAGATTCCTGTGGGGCAAGGGGAAATTTTTAGTGGTGTTATTGATCTTATTAGAAAAAAAGCAAGAATGTACAAACAGGATGATGGACTTGTGTTTGAGGAAGTTGATATTCCTGTAGATATGATTGAGTTGGTAGATGAGTATAGAGAGAAGCTTTTAGAGGCTGTTTCAGATTATGATGATGAGCTTATGGAGATGTTCTTAGAAGGGGAGGAGATCTCTGAAAAGAAGATTAAAGAGGCTATTAGAAAAGCAACAGCAGACTTGAAGATTGTTCCTATATTCTGTGGTTCAGCTTTTAAAAACAAAGGTGTTCAAAGTTTACTTGATGGTGTTTTGGAGTATTTGCCATCTCCACTTTTAAGAAAGAGCTATCCGGGAATCAATCCTAACACTAAAGAGGAGGAGTCTAGGACTCCGGATGTTAATGATAAGTTTTCTGCTTATGCTTTCAAGATTATGACAGACCCGTATATCGGTAAGCTGATATATGCAAGAATTTACTCCGGAAAGCTTGAAGCCGGAAAAGCTATCTTGAATGCAACAAACGGTAAAAAAGAGAGAATTGGTAGAGTTGTTCAGATGTATTCTAACAAGAGAGAGGATAAGGACTCTTGCTATGCAGGTGATATTGTAGCTCTTATCGGTCTTAAGAATACTAAGACAGGTGATACTCTTTCTGATATCTCAGCTCCTATTGTTTATGAGGATATGGAGTTCCCTGAGCCGGTTGTTCACATAGCTATTGAGCCAAAGTCAAAGGCTGATACAGAGAAGCTTTCAGTAGCTTTGAGTAAGCTTTCTGATGAGGATCCTACATTCCAGATTAGAAATAATGAGGAAACCGGACAAACTGTTATTTCAGGAATGGGTGAGCTTCATCTTGATATCTTGATTGACAGGATGAGAAGAGAGTTTAATGTGAGTGCTAATGTTGGTGCTCCTCAAGTTGCTTATAAAGAGAGCTTGAAAAAAGAGATTTCTCAAAACTACAAGTATCAAAAGCAGAGTGGTGGTAAGGGTCAGTACGCTCATGTTGTAATGGATATTAAACCCGGCGAAAAGAATAAAGGGTTGGTGTTTAACAATAAAATTACAGGTGGAGCAATCCCTAAAGAGTATATCCCTGCTGTTGAAAAGGGTATTGAAGAAGCTATGACCTCAGGTCCTACAGCCGGATACCCTATAATGGATGTTGAAGTTGATCTTGTAGATGGAACTTTCCATCAAGTTGACTCTTCAGAGATGGCTTTTAGAATTTGTGCTTCAATTGCAGCCAAAGAGGCTTTTGCAAAAGCTAAAACAAATTTGGAAGAGCCTGTAATGAGTGTTGAAATAAACACTCCTGAAATGTATGTTGGTGGTATTACCGGAGATCTTTCTTCAAGAAGAGGAAGGATTGATGGCTTAGAGCTTAAAGAAGGTTTTCAGATAATTAAGGGATCTGTACCTTTATCAGAAATGTTTGGTTACACAGATAGACTTAGATCTATCTCTTCAGGTAGAGCAAGTTACTCTATGGAGTTTAGCGATAATCGTAAAGTTCCGGAGGCTGTAGTAGAGAAGATCTTAAAGGGTATGGGAATATCTAGTTAAAAGCTATTTGCCTAAACAAAAATAAAGTATAATTGGAGGATTTTAGGATGGCTAAGGAAAAATTTGAAAGGAGTAAGCCGCACGTAAATATTGGTACTATTGGTCACGTTGATCATGGTAAAACAACTCTTACTGCTGCGATTACTCTAGTTCTTAGTAAACTTACTGGTTCAAAAGTAATGAACTTTGACGAAATTGATAAAGCTCCTGAGGAGAAAGAGAGGGGTATTACTATCTCTACTGCTCATGTTGAGTATGAGACTGAAACTAGACACTACGCTCACGTAGATTGTCCTGGTCACGCTGACTATGTTAAGAATATGGTTACTGGTGCTGCTCAGATGGACGGAGCTATTCTTGTAGTATCTGCTGCTGACGGTCCTATGCCACAGACAAAAGAGCACATTCTACTTGCTAGACAGGTAAATGTACCTTATATCGTTGTTTTCTTAAACAAAGTTGATCAGGTTGATGATGAAGAGCTTCTAGAACTTGTTGAAATGGAAATTCAAGAACTTCTTGATAAGTATGAATTCCCTGCAGACGAAATTCCAATCGTAAGAGGTTCTGCTCTTAACGCTCTTGACAATCCGGATGATCCTGAGCACACTAAGTGTATTGTTGAGCTTATGAATGAAGTTGACAGATACATTCCAACTCCTGAGAGAGATTCAGACAAGCCTTTCCTTCTTCCTGTTGAGGACGTTTTCTCTATCACTGGTAGAGGTACAGTTGCTACAGGTAGAATCGAAAGAGGTGTTGTAAACACTGGTGAAGAGGTTGAGATTGTTGGTTTAAGAACTGAAACAATGAAATCAGTTTGTACTGGTGTTGAGATGTTTAGAAAAATCTTAGACCAAGGTCAAGCAGGTGATAATGTTGGTCTTCTTCTTAGAGGTATTGACAAGAGCTCTATTGCAAGAGGTATGGTAATATGTAAGCCTAAGAGTGTTACTCCTCACGTTAAGTTCAAAGCTGAGGTTTACGTTCTTACTGAAAAAGAGGGTGGAAGACACAAGCCATTCTTCAACAACTATAGACCACAATTCTACCTAAGAACTACAGATGTTACAGGATCTATCACTCTACCTGAAGGTACTGAGATGATTATGCCTGGTGACAACACTGAGATCTTTGTTGAGCTTATCTACCCTGTAGCAATGGAAAAAGGTTTAAGATTTGCTATCAGAGAGGGTGGTAGAACTATTGGTGCTGGTGCAGTAGTTGAAATTTTAGATTAATTTAATTGAGTTGTAAAAAGAGGTTTTAATGGCAGGTCAAAAGCTAAAGATTAAGCTAAAATCATATGATCATAATTTAATCGACATCTCTGCTCAAAAAATTATCAGAAAAGCTAAAGAAACAGGTGCGGTAGTTTCCGGACCTGTTCCTTTACCTACAAAGAGAACTGTATACACCGTATTAAGATCAGTTTTCGTTGATAAGAAATCTAGAGAGCAGTTTGAAAAAAGAGTTTATAAAAGATTGATCGAAATCTTAAATTCCAGTCAAAAGACTATGGACGCACTAACTAGTTTAGAGCTTCCCGCTGGTGTAAGTATTGAAGTAAAGGTATAGGATATTATCAATGCAAGGAATCATTGGAAGAAAAATAGGTATGACCAGCTACTTTGGACCAACAGGAAGAGAGTTTCCTGTTACAATAGTAGAGGTTGGACCTTGTACAGTAGTACAGGTTAAAACAAAAGAAGTTGACAAGTATGAAGCTGTACAGCTTGGTTTTTTAGATAAGAAAGAATCAAGAGTTAATAAGCCTCAAATGGGGCATTTTAAGAAAGCAGGAGTTTCTCCTAAGTACATTCTTAAAGAGTTCAGATTCGAGGGTGCTGAAAAGGTTGAAGTTGGAACTGTTTATGATTCATCTTTTGTTAAAATAGGTGACAGTGTAACTGTAACAGGTACTTCAAAAGGTAAGGGTTTCCAGGGTGTAGTAAAAAGATGGGGATTCTCCTTACAAGGAAAAAGCCACGGTACTCACGAGAGCAAAAGAGGAATAGGATCTATTGGTATGTGTGCTTGGCCGGGTCGTGTTTTTAAAGGTAAAAAGATGGCCGGTAGAATGGGAAATGACAAGGTTACTGTAAAAAACCTTGAAGTTTTAAAAGTAGATACTGAGAAGAACATCATCTTTGTTAAAGGTTCTGTACCTGGTGGAAAGAATGGAATTCTTACAATTAGAAAGGCGGAGGTTTAACAGATGACAAAAGTAGCTGTTTATGACATTCAGGGTAAAAAGACTGGTGAAGAGCTAGAGCTAAATCCCGCTATATTTAGTATTGAACCAAAAAAGCATCTTATTCATAAAGCTGTACTAACCTATCTTGCAAACAGAAGAGAGGGAAATTCAAAGAATAAGCATAGAACAGAAGTTAAAGGTTCTACTAAGAAACTTTTTAAGCAAAAAGGTACAGGTGGAGCTAGAAGAGGAAGTATAAAATCTCCTGTTATGGTTGGTGGTGGTAAAACATTTGGACCACAGGTGAGATCGTACTATCAGAAGATGAACAAGAAAGAGAAAGTAATTGCCAGAAAATCTGCTTACTCTGATAAGGCTCAAGCTTCAGCTATCTTGGCTTTTGAAAACTTTGAAATTGAGACTCCAAAAACCTCTAAGTTTGTAGAGCTGTTAAAAGGTATGGAAGTTTTAGGTAAGAAAGTTTTAGTTCTTGTTGATTCTTATAGCTATCTGGATAGTGAAGATAAATATACAAATGCAATTAATGTCCTAAAATCTTTTAGAAACATTAAAAATGTGAGAACTCAAGTTGCAGATACAGTTAGTGCTTATGAACTAATGAACTCTGATGTACTTGTTATTCAAAAAGATGCATTTAAAACAATTGAAAAGGTGAATAGATAAAATGAAGTTAATTCTACAAAGACCTGTACTAAGCGAAAAGAGTACAGATCTTCAAACAAAACAAAATCAGTATACCTTCATTGTTGCCAGAGACGCTAATAAGATTGAGATCAGAAAAGCGGTTGAAAGTAAATTTGGAGTTAATGTAGAATCAGTTAACTCAATGAATTACCTTGGCAAATTGAAAAGAGTAGGTAGATTTATAGGTAGAAAAAATGCTTATAAAAAAGCTGTTGTAACAGTTAAAGAAGGCGAAAAAATAGAGTTCTTTGACGAGTAAAATTAGAAATTCGATTTTTACGGAGAAAACATGCCAATAAGAAAGTTTAAGCCATACACACCAAGTAGAAGACATATGGCTATATCAGATTTTTCTGAGATTACAAAAACAAAACCGGAGAAATCTTTATTAGCTAAGAGAAAGAGAACCGGTGGAAGAAATAATCTTGGTAGAATCACAACTAGACACATTGGTGGCGGTCACAAGAGAGCTTATCGTATAATCGATTTTAAAAGAGATAAGCACAATATTCCTGCAACTGTAGCAGCTATTGAGTACGATCCTAACAGAAGTGCAAGAATCGCTCTATTACATTATGCAGATGGAGAGAAGAGATATATCTTAGCTCCTAACAATGTAAAAGTGGGTGATCAATTAATGTCAGGTGAGTCTGTAGCTATCAGACCGGGAAATGCAATGCCATTAAAATCAATCCCAACTGGTCAAATGATTCATAATATTGAATTAAAGATCAAAAAGGGAGGTCAATTAGTAAGATCTGCCGGTGGCTTTGCAACATTAGTATCTAAGGATAAAAAGTATTGCCAAGTAAAACTACCTTCCGGCGAAGTTAGGTTAATTCATGAAGAATGTTTTGCAACTTTAGGACAAGTTGGAAACATAGATAATATGAATCTTGTATTAGGTAAGGCCGGTAAAAGTAGATGGTTGGGCGTTAGACCAACTGTTAGAGGTTCTGCAATGAACCCTGTTGATCACCCTCATGGTGGTGGTGAAGGTAGAACTTGTGGTGGTGGACATCCAACATCTCCATGGGGTACTTTAGCTAAAGGGTACAGAACTAGGAAGAAGAATAAACCTTCTAACAAGTTCATTGTAAAAGATAGAAGAAAGAAATAATAAGAGGGAATAATGCCAAGATCAGTAAAAAAAGGCCCTTTTGTAGATGAGCATCTAATGAAAAAGATTGAAAAGCTCAATGAATCAAAAAAGAAAGAAGTTGTAAAGACATGGTCAAGAAGATCAACTATCTTTCCGGAGTTTATTGGACACACTATCTCAGTACACAATGGCAAACACTTTATTCCTGTTTATGTAACTGAGAATCATGTAGGTCACAAATTAGGAGAGTTCTCACTTACAAGAACTTATAGAGGCCACGTTGATAAGAAGAGTGAAAAAGCTTCAAAGAGAAAATAAGGGGTTAGAATGAACGCATTTGCTAAAACAAGATGGATTGGCTATCCAGTAAGAAAGGTTCGTCTTGTGTTGGATCTTATTAAAGGTAAAGATGTTGAGTCAGCCTTAAATATATTAAAGTTTACTCCAAACTATGCTGCTAGATCAGTTGAGAAAACTTTAAAGTCAGCTGTAGCTAATCTTATCGATAAGAACAGAGATGCAAACATTGATACTAATGAGGTTTATATCTCTAAAATGTTTGCTGACGAAGGTCCTACTATGAGGAGAATAAAGCCTAGAGCTCAAGGTAGAGCAACTAAAATCAGAAAAAGATCTAGTCATCTTTTTGTGGAAGTTTCAACAAAAAACTAGTGGAGGACTACGTTGGGTCAGAAATGTAATCCTATCGGTTTAAGAATAGGTATAAACAAAACATGGAACTCTCTGTGGTTTGATGAAGACAACTACGCTGAAAAGCTTGAAGAAGATTTAAAAATCAGAAAGTTCTTAAAAACAAGACTGCAAGACGCTTCAGTTTCTAAGATTGGTATTGAGAGAAAACCTAAAGAACTTATCATTTCAATTCACACTGCTAAACCTGGTATTGTTATAGGTAGAAAAGGGCAGGAGATTGAGAAGCTTAAAGAAGAGCTCAAGATGGTTTTCAAGAAAAACATTAAAATATATATTAATGAAATCAAGAGACCTGAGCTTGATGCATACTTAGTAGCTGATAATATTGCAAAGATGCTTGAAAAGAGAGTAAACTTTAGAAGAGCGATGAAAAAAGCATTAGATATGGCTATGAAAGCAAACGCTCAAGGTATTAAAGTTCAATGTAGTGGTAGACTTGGTGGTGCAGATATGGCAAGAACTGAGGGTTATCATAAGGGTAGAGTCCCACTTCACACATTAAGATCAGATATTGATTATGCTAATCTTGAGGCTCACACTCAGTATGGTAGACTTGGTATAAAGGTTTGGATCTGTAAGGGCGAAAAGTTTACTTATATGAAAAAATAATTTGTCTTGGAGATAAAGTAGTATGTTAATGCCAAAAAAGGTTAAAAGAAGAAAAGTTCAAAAGAACGTAAAGAGAGGCTTTTCTTACAGAGGAAGCACTATTGACTTTGGTGAGTATGGCTTAAAGGCTCTTGATCATGCTTGGATCACTTCAAGACAGATTGAGTCTGCCAGGGTTGCAATCACAAGAACTATGAAAAGAGGCGGTAAACTCTGGATAAGAATTTTTCCGGATAAGCCAATTACTAAGAAACCTGCTGAAACTAGGATGGGTAAGGGAAAAGGTGCTCCTGAGTATTGGGTAGCAGTTGTAAAACCCGGTAAGATCCTTTTTGAAGTTCAAGGTGTAGGTGAGGATTTAGCAAGAAAAGCATTGAACCTTGCATCCCACAAGCTTCCAATCAAAACAAAGTTTTGTAGCAGAAAAGAGTATGGGGAATAAGCGTAATGAAAGTTAACGAAATTATTGATCTCAGTATAGAAGAGATACAAGTTAAACTTGCTGAGCTTGAGAAAGATCTTGGAGATCTTATGTTCAAACACTCACTTAAACAACTTGAAAACCCTATGTCAATTAGACTTTTAAGAAGAGACATTGCGAGAGTAAAGACTATTCTTAAGCAAAAAGGTGTTAGGGTTTAAAAAAATATATTAGCAATTTCTGAATATATGTATTATATTCAGAAATTCTTAATACTGGGAGTAGTTGATGGAAAGAAAAAACTTAAAAAAGACTCGTGTTGGTGTTGTTGTCAGTAATAAGATGGATAAGACTATTACTGTCTATGTAGAAAGAAGGGTAAAACACCCTATCTATAATAAATACTATATTCAGTCTAAGAAAATTCACGCTCATGATGAAGAGAACACTTGTAATGAGGGTGATAAAGTTAAAGTTATGGAGACGAGAAAGCTTAGCAAATCAAAATGCTGGCGTCTTCTAGAAGTACTTGAGCGTAAAAAATAAAATTTAAGGTCAAGCAATGATTCAAGAAGGAACAAGGTTAACAGTAGCGGACAATACTGGAGCTAAAACAATAATGTGTTTTAGAGTATTGGGTGGTAGCGGTAAAAAATATGCTAGAATAGGTGATGTCATAGTAGCTTCTGTTAAAACAGCGGTTCCCGGAGGTGCAGTAAAAAAAGGTGATGTTGTAAAAGCTGTTATCGTAAGAACTGCAAAGGAACTAAAAAGAGAAGATGGATCTTATATTAGATTTGATCAGAACGCTGCAGTAATCCTCGATGCAAAGGGTGAAATAAAGGGTTCTAGAATATTCGGTCCTGTTGCTAGAGAGCTCAGAGAGCATAACTACATGAAAATAGTTTCTCTAGCACCTGAAGTATTATAAGAAAAGTCAGGATTTGATGCAATGAAAGTAGTAAAAAACGACAAAGTAAAAGTTGTCGCAGGGAACCATAAAGGCAAAGAGGGTACAGTTAAGCTTGTTCTGAAGGAAAAGAACAAAGTTGTAGTTGAGGGTGTAAATGTTGTAAAAAGACATGTAAAGCCTAATCAGTACAATCAGACAGGTGGAATTGTAGAAAAAGAGATGCCTCTAGATGCATCAAATGTAATGGTTGTCTGCCCAAGCTGTAGCAAAGCTGCAAGAGTTGGAAAGAAAAGAGACGAAGATGGTAGCGTAGCAAGATATTGCAAAGCTTGCGGAAAGTCTTTGTAAAGGTTTAGTAAAAGGAAGTAAATGATGCAAAGAGTTAAGAAGAAATATCTTGAAGAGGTTAGACCTACTCTAAAGGAAAGATTTAAGTATTCTTCTATTATGCAAGTGCCAAAGATTGAGAAGATAGTTCTTAATATGGGATTAGGTGATGCAATTAAAGAAGCTAAAATTCTTGATGCTGCAGTAGAAGAGCTTGGATTGATGGCAGGACAAAAACCTGCTATAGCAAAAGCTAAAAAGTCTGTATCTAACTTCAAGTTAAGACAAGGTATGAAGATTGGTGCGTATGTTACTCTCAGAGGCGAAAAGATGTATGAGTTTTATGAAAGACTTGTATCTATCGTAGTACCTAGAATCAGAGATTTTAGTGGTATGCCTAAAAAATCTTTTGACGGAAGAGGAAGTTATAATTTCGGAATCAAGGAACAAACAGTATTCCCTGAAATTAAATTTGATAGCGTAATTAAAGCAAATGGTTTAAATGTAACTATTGTAACTAGTGCAAAAACTGACGAAGAAGCTTATGAGTTATTGAAAGAACTAAACTTCCCGTTTAAAAAAAATAAGGTAGAGGAAACAGCACATGGCAAAGAAATCAATGATAGCCAAGGCTAAAAAGGTAAATAAATTTAAGGTTCGTCAGTATAACAGATGTAGAAGATGTGGTAGACCAAGAGCTTTTATGAAAGAGTTTGGTATCTGTAGAATCTGTTTTAGAGAGTTGGCTTCATCTGGGGAATTGACTGGTGTAAGAAAATCCAGTTGGTAAATTTATTTATTCACTTTTAAGGAGAATTATAAGTATGACAATGACTGATCCAGTTGCTGATTTGTTAACTAGAATCAGAAATGCAGCAAAGGCGAAGCATAAGTTCGTTGACATACCGGCATCAAACTTGAAAAGAAAGATCGTTAAGATATTACTAGAAGAGTCTTATGTTGTTAAGTATTTCAATATTAGAGACAATAAGCAAGGTATCTTAAGGGTTTATCTTAAGTATGATGAATATGGCAACAGTGTGATTAATGAGATCAAAAGGGTAAGTAAACCTGGATTAAGGGTTTACGCTAGTGTAAACAAGCTGCCAAGAGTGAAAAACAACTTCGGAATCGCCATTATGACAACTTCAAAAGGGGTTATCAGTAATAAAATGGCTAAGCAATTGAATGTTGGTGGTGAGATTCTTTGTAGTGTTTGGTAAAGATTAGGAGTTTCAAGTGTCTAGAATTGGAAAGAAACCTGTAGTTATACCATCCGGAGTTACAGTAGAGAAAAAAGAGAATCTTCTTACTGTAAAGGGACCAAAAGGTCAATTACAGTTTGATATTAATGAAAATGTTGATGTGGCTATTGAAGAAAAAGAGGTAGTTGTAACAAGAAGAGATGAGAAAAAGTTCTCAAAATCTATTCATGGAACTACCAGAGCTATTATCAATAATTTGGTTGTGGGAGTTTCTGAAGGATTTACTAAGGAGCTTGTACTTCACGGTGTGGGTTATAAAATGGAAGTTTCTGGTAAATACCTAATCCTTTCATTGGGATATTCTCACCCTATCTACTTCTATATACCGGAAGGTATCACAATGGAACCAACTCAACCAATTAGTAATACCTCTTCTTTAAAGATTACAGGTATTGACAAAGTTTTAATTGGTATGGTTGCATCAAAAATAAGATCAATGAGAAAACCGGAACCTTACAAAGGTAAGGGTTTCAGGTATAAAGATGAACATATCATTAGAAAAGCAGGTAAGGCTGCTAAGAAGTAATGCAGCGTTCTAAATGATTGAATCTAAGAGGGTACGATGAATAAAAAGCCTAGATTAAAAACAACGGCTGCAAGATTGAGAAGAAAGAAGCACATTAGAAAAACAGTTAACGGGACTCCTGTTAGACCTAGATTGTCTGTTTTTAGATCAAATGTACATATCTATGCTCAGTTGGTTGATGATATCTCTGGTAAGACTATAATAAGTTTCAATAGTAATACAAAAGAGTTTAAGGCATTGGCTGACGGAAACGAGAAGATTAAAACAAAGACTGATGTTGCGTTCTTAGTAGGACAAGAGGTTGCTAAAAAAGCACTTGCAGCAAATATCGAATCAGTAGTATTTGATAGAAATGGTTTCTTGTATCACGGTAGAGTAAAAGCTCTAGCAGATGGTGCAAGAAAAGAGGGTTTAAAATTATAAGAAATTTAAGAGCAGAGGGGTATTTTGGCAAAATTTGTGAAAGATGATGCTCCGCAATTCATTGAAAAAGTTGTAAAACTTAATAGGGTTACTAAAGTTGTTAAAGGTGGTAAAAACTTCAGCTTCAATGCTATTGTTGTAGTAGGCGATGGTAAGGGTAAAGTTGGTCACGGTCTTGGAAAAGCACTTGAGGTAACAGATGCTATAGCTAAAGGGGTTGAAGAGGCTAAAAAGAATTTAATTGAAGTAAGTATGACCGGAGACAATACCTTACCTCATGAACTTGAAGCAAAATTTGGTGCTGCAAGAGTTCTTTTAAAGCCGGCAGCTCCCGGTACCGGTATTATAGCAGGTGGTGTTGTGAGAGCTGTGTTGGAGTGTGCTGGTTACAGTAACATTCTATCAAAATCAAAAGGTAGTTCAAATCCTCACAATATAGTTAAAGCAACTATAGAGGGTTTGAAAAGTATCCGAGGTGAAAGTGAATTTCTTAGGACTAGAGGAATTTCAAAGGATAAACTTTACAACTAAAAGTTAAGCGAGGGTAAAATGTCTGAAAAGATGTTAAGAATAAAACTTGTTAAGAGTTATATTGGAGCTAAACAGAGTACTAAGAAAAACCTTTTCGCTCTTGGCTTAAGAAAAATGCAACAGGTTGTAGAGCATAAAGATTCTCCTCATATTAGAGGAATGATCTTTAAAGCAAAACATCTCATTAGTGTAGAAGAAGTTTAAGGGACGCTATCGATGATTAAACTCAACGAACTCGCTCCTAATAAAGGGCAAAAAAAGGTAAAAACAAGAGTTGGTAGAGGTCACGGGTCTAAAGGTAAGACCAGTGGTCGTGGAGAGAAAGGACAAAAGTCCAGATCTGGCTACAGTAGATCTCTATACAGCGAGGGTGGTCAAACCCCACTTGTTAGAAGACTTCCAAAAAGAGGTTTCAATAATATATTTAAGGTTAGATACAATGTTCTAAATATTGATGTCTTAAATAGTATTGAAGAGGAAGTTATCACTCCAGAGCTTCTAAAGACAAAAGGTCTTATCAACTCCAAGTACAAATTAAAAATTCTTGGTAATGGTGAGCTTAAGTCGGCTAAAGAAGTTCACGCACATGCATTTACAAAAAGTGCGGCAAATAAAATAAGTGAAGCTAATGGAAAAGTAGTACAATTATGATAGAAAAATTACAGACCATATTTAAGATACCTGAATTAAAGAAAAAGATCATATTTACTTTATTTATATTGTTTATTTGTAGGGTTGGGGTTCATATCCCACTACCGGGTATTGATGTAAACGCTTTGAGCTATACATTTGCACAGTCTCAAAATGCACTCTTCGGAATGTTTGATATGTTCACGGGAGGTGCTTTTAAGAAGGCTGCTATATTTGCACTGGGTATAATGCCTTATATCTCTGCATCTATCATTATTCAATTGTTAGGAACAGTGTTCCCAACAATTGCAAAGATGCAAAAAGATGAGGATGGAAGGAAGAAGATTACTCAGTACACAAGATATGGAACAGTATTGCTTTCAGCGGCACAAGGTTATGGTGTTGCTATATTCTTGCAGAGTATGAATGATTCAGCAGGTTTAATGGTTGTTCCGAACCCTGGTCTATTCTTTCAGGTTATGACAATGATTATTTTGTCAACTGGTACTGTAATTATGATGTGGCTTGGTGAACAAATTACTGCTAAAGGTATTGGTCAAGGAATATCCTTGATCATTACCCTTGGTATTGTTGCAAGGTTCCCTCAGGCAGTTTTGGAGGAGATTACTCAGCTTCAAAACAATAATAGAGAGATCATTGTTGAGCTATTACTTTGGGTAGGTATGATTGGTGCTATTTCAGCAGTTGTTGTACTAACAGAAGGGATGAGAAAATTAAGTGTTAACTATGCTAAGAGGCAGGTAGCAGGCAGGATTCAAGGAGGACAAGCTTCTTTCCTTCCTCTAAAGATTAATATTGCCGGTGTTATGCCTATAATCTTTGCTCAGTCCATTATGTTTGTTCCAACAAGTTTAGCACAACTTTTACCGGAAGATTCATTTGCTAGAGATCTTATAACAGAAGCATTTAATTATCAAAGCTATTCATACATGATAATCTATGTAATTGTAATTGTTTTCTTTACGTATTTCTATACAGCAATTACTTTTAATACAGATGATGTTAGTAATAGTTTAAAGCAGAGTAATGGTTTTATTCCCGGTTTAAAACCCGGTAAAGACACTTCAGAGTATATTGATTATGTTCTGACAAGGATTACACTTCCCGGATCATTATTCTTAGCAATAATTGCAATTATGCCAAATATTGTTATGAAAATATATCCTGGTGTTTCTTACAACCTTGCATCATTCTTTGGTGGTACGGGTCTTATCATTATTGTAGGTGTTTCTTTAGATACTCTTTCAAAAATTGAGTCATACCTAATGATGCACCACTATGACGGTTTCTTATCAACCGGTAAGATTCAAGGAAGGAGTGTATAATGAATATTCTACTTATAGGAGCTCCCGGAGCCGGTAAAGGAAGCCAAGCAAAAAAGATTGTAAATGATTATGGCTTAGTTCAAATTTCAACTGGAGATCTTTTAAGAGAAGCTATAAAGAACTCTACTGAAGTAGGACTTAAAGCAAAATCTTTCATGGAAAAAGGTGATTTAGTTCCTGATGCAATTATTTTGGATTTAATTGAAAATAGATTAAAGCAAGATGATTGTAAAGCAGGGGTTATATTTGATGGCTTTCCAAGAAATATTAGCCAAGCTGAATCGCTAGAAAATCTTTTAAATAAACTTTCTCAAAAACTTGATTATGTTCTAAACATAGAGGTTCCTTTTGAGAAGATTATTGGAAGATTGACAGCGAGAAGACTCTGTAAAGATTGCGGTAATGATTACAATATGATTACCAATCCACCAAAAGAAACAGGTTGTGATAATTGCGGTGGTGAGATCATACAGAGGCCAGATGACAACGAAGAAACAATAAAAAACAGGTTAGATGTATACAAGAAATCAACTGAGCCTTTAATTGAATTTTACAAAAAAAATGGAAATTTGTTAAATATTGATGGCGATCGTGAAATTAATGTTATATATTCTGAACTTAAACAGAGATTAAAGTAGGTTTAATTATGGCAAAAAGTAATACTATTGAAGCAGAAGGTGAGATAAAGGAAGCATTACCAAATGCAACATTCAAGGTAGAACTGGAGAATGGCCATGTTATCAATGCTCATGTTTCCGGTAAGATGAGGATGCACTACATCAAGATGGTGCCGGGTGACAGGGTAAAGGTTGAACTTTCGCCTTATGATTTAACAAAAGGCAGAATAATTTACAGAAATAGGTAACCAGGAGTTTTTAAAGATGAAGGTTAGAGCTTCGGTAAAAAAGATCTGTGAAAATTGCAAGATTATCAAGAGAAACGGTGTAGTAAGAGTAATCTGTAAAATTAAAAAACATAAGCAAAGACAAGGCTAAGGGGGAGTAATTTGGCACGTATTGCAGGTGTTGATCTACCTAGAAATAAAAGAGTTGAAATTGGTCTTACTTATATTTACGGAGTAGGACGCTCAAGATCTAGGGAAATTCTTAAAAAAGTTAATGTGGACTTTGATAAGAAAATAAGCGATCTTACAGACCATGAAGTTGACGCAATTAGAAAAATAGTTGTTAACGACTACATTATTGAGGGTGATCTAAGAACACAGACAAAGCTAGCTATAAAAAGATTGATGGATTTAGGTTGTTACAGAGGTATGAGACACAGAAAAGGTTTACCTTGTAGAGGTCAAAATACTAAAAACAATGCTAGAACCAGAAAAGGTAAGAAAAAGCAAGCTGTCAAAAATAAGAAAAAATAATGTTTGTAAACAAGGAGGAATCCTTTGGCTGTTACCAGAAGAAAAAAGCTAAAGAAAAAGGATAGAGTTGAATCCGTTTGTGTTGCACACATAAAAGCTACATTTAACAATACTATTGTTTGTATTACCGATAGTTATGGAAATGTAATAAATTGGTCAAGTGGTGGTAAAGTAGGTAACAAAGGTTCAAGAAAGAACACTGCCTTCGCATCATCAACTGCTATGGATTCAATCGCAAATGAAGCAAAAGGTCTTGGTATGAGAAAGGTTCATATCATTGTTAAGGGACCGGGTGCTGGTAGAGAATCAGCTATTAGAGCTTTAAATGGGGCGGGTATAGAGATACTTTCTATAAAAGATATTACTCCTGTACCTCATAATGGTTGTAGACCAAAAAAGGCAAGAAGAATTTAACTTTAACGGAGTTTTGGAATGGCAAGAGATTTTACACCAAGAGGTAAAATTTGTAGAAAATATGGTGAAAATTTATTTGGCATGCCTAAGTTTGATAGGGTTCTACAGAAAAAGCCTTACAAGCCAGGACAACATGGACCACAGTCTCGTAGAGCTAAATTAAGTGAGTACGCTATTCAGTTAAGAGAGAAGCAGAAAGCTAAGTATATTTATGGACTACTCGAAAGACAGTTTAGAACAGTATACGAAAAAGCTAGAAAAGACTCTGGTATTACTGGTGAAAATTTGATTATAAGACTTGAGTGTAGATTAGATACACTTGTTCACAGATTAGGATTCGCTCCTACTCAGAGAGCAGCGAGACAGATGGTATCGCACAAGCATATCATGGTTAATGGCAAATCTGTTAACATACCTTCTTATCAGGTAAAACCAAATGATGCTATTAGTTTGAGAGAGAAATCTAAAAAACTAGAGTATATTCATGAGAGCTTAAAAAATGTTAACGAGACTCCTCTTCCATATCTAAGAGTTGATAAAGCTAATATGGTTGGGGAATTGATAGAAAGACCTAAAAGAGAAGAGATTCCTGTAAAAATCAATGAGCAACTTATCGTTGAACTTTACTCTAAGTAATCAAAAAAAAGGTGTCTAGATTATGATAGTTTTACCCTTCAAAGTTCCTGACGAATTAGTCTTGGATAAAAGCACATACAGTAGAAACTATGGTAAGTTTGAGTTCTCTCCACTTAGAAGAGGATTTGGGGTTACAATAGGGCATGCTATGAAGAGAGTGCTGTTATCCTCAATTCAGGGAGCTGCGATTTACAGTATTAAAATAGAGAATATTTTACACGAATTCTCCACCATTGAGGGTGTTGTAGAAGATGTTGCTTTAATCATTCTCAATTTAAAACAAGTTAAATTAAAGTTGACTGAAGGTAAATCTGCAAAAGTTACTCTTAATTTCAAGGGTAAAGGTCAATTTACGGCTAAGGATATTGAAGATAATTCCGGCGGTGAAGTTGAAGTTTATAATCCTGATTTTGTAGTTGCTAACCTTAACGAAGATGCTGAGTTCAGTATTGAGCTTAATATTAAACTTGGTAGAGGTTATGTAAGTGCAGAAGAGAACAGATGTGAAGAGGATCCTATTGGAACAATTCCAATTGATTGTATTTTCTCACCTGTTACTAGAGTAAGTTATAAAGTTGAGAATACAAGGGTTGGTGACAGAACTGACTATGAAAAACTAATTTTAGAGATTCATACTGATTCTTCTGTTACTCCTGAAGAAGCTATTACTTTTGCAGGTCAAATCCTTACTGATCACATAGGTCTATTTATTAAATTTGAGGTGGTTGAGGATAAAGATCACACCGAAGAGGAGGACCCAGAGCTTCAATATAAGAGGAATCTACTAAAGATGCCTATTGAAGATTTAGAGCTTTCAGTAAGATCTTACAACTGTCTGAACGATGCAAAAGTTAAGACTATTGGAGATCTTGTTAAGAAGAAAGAGAGTGAAATGCTGAGATTTAGAAATTTCGGTAAGAAGTCTCTTGGTGAGCTTTCAAAAGTTCTTAAAGAAAGAGGACTGGACTTCGGAATGGATATTGAAAAATTCCTTAACGAGCCAAAATAAAAAGAATAAGTTAATTTAGGATAGAGTATGCGTCACGCTGTAAGAGGAAGAAAACTTAATAAAACAGCTAGCCATAGAAAAGCAATGTTAGCTAATCTTTGTTCATCATTATTTGAGCACAAGAAGATTACTACTACTCTAGCAAAAGCTAAAGAGACTAGAAGATTTGCAGAGAAGCTTATCACTTTTGGAAAGAAAGGTGATTTGAACTCTCTAAGACAAGTTTTAAAGTTTATCAGAAGTAAAGAGGTTGCTAGAGTTCTTTTCAAAGAGATTGCACCATCTTACAACGATAGAAACGGTGGATACACTAGAGTTGTAAAAATTGGTACAAGAAAAGGTGATGCTGCTGAAATGGCAGTAATTCAGCTAGTTGGATATGAAGATTTTAAGAAGGAAACTTCTGAAAAGTCTGAAGAGAAATCTGAAGATTAAATAGATCTTTGAACAAAAAAGGGAGCTTTTAGCTCCCTTTTTTTATGGTTAGTTTTTTTATTAAATTAGGAGTAGAGTTCTATTCAAGTTTAAAAACAATTTTAAAGTTATTGTTTTCTACTGAAAATTTTGAATTATTATAAAAATTTTCTCCCTTTTTATATTTGAAAGGTTTTTCTATTCTATATAATTTCCTATATTTTTGATTTACATTGGTAATAAATATTATATCATAAACATCAGAATTCTGTTCTCCAAATTTTACTTCTCCTTTACTGATTTGGAAAACAGGATTATCTCTATTCGTTGATTTTACTTCTATATAGTGAATTTTATTATCATTATCTAAATAACTTATATCAAACCCTCTGCTATCATCTCCTTCTGATATGATATTTGCCTTTTTTGCATTTGAAGATACCCACTCAATATTTTTGTATTCTTTTTTTAAAATATTATAAACATAGAGTTCTCCAATGAATCCATAAACTTCTCCATTTCTAGGGATTGAAAAATTAGAAGAACTACCTCTTTTTCCTCCTCCCGTTTTTCTATTAAATAATACAGATATCTTAGATTTTTCTATTTTATACTCTTTATTATCTAATTCACATTCAGAAAGAAGATCTTCATATGTAAAATCTTTTACATAATTACCATTTATATCTATATTTATATTTCCATATTTTACATCTTTATTTGAGTTAATAGATTGACTATATAATTTTTCAAGTTTTCTCTCAAGAGTTTCTAGCTCATCATTGAAATATATCAAACTTTTATTTTCATTCTCTTTAAGAAGAGTACTTAAATAGGGTTTATATTTGTTGCGAACTCTATTTTTAAGTTCATTAAGATTTTTACTGTAAATATCATCTAAATTGATGCTATAATTTTCTTTTAACTCTTCTAGATTAATAGTTCTTTCAAATAACTTTTTCAGTAGATCATTAATATATTTAGAAGTATCAAATTTTACTGAGTTTTTATTGATTCCATGAGAACCTTTGTAATAATTTAATTTGTCATAAAATTTTTTCTTTTTACTGATATCTTCATTTTTAAATTCTTCAAAAATAGTAGATTGAAATTTTATGGAATATGAAGTTAGTATTTTAGAAATTTTATTTTTATAGTATGGAGTCAAATCAATATAATTTTCAGATACTTCATTATAATCTGAGATGTCAATTTCTAGGATATTGAATAAAGTAATTATTTTTTCACAATTACTATCTGAGCTACAGTTACTATCTTCATAAATATAATTATCCATTATTTCTTTAATATTTCCCATCTTGAATATTACTTCTTTTCTTAGTAATATCAGTTATAGTTATCCAAAATCGTTCTTCTAGTGTAATAAAATTTCCAAATAACTTTTGAGAGATCTCTAATTTTTCATTAAAACTTTTTCCTATATGCTCTTTTAGGATGTCTCTTCGATATTTTTCTTTACTTGAATATAATTCACGATACTTCATTTCTAAATTTTCTATTTCAATTATTTCATAGATTATTTTAGGAATAAGTTTTAGGAAGTTAAAATTCTCTTTGAGATCCGAGATAGAATTAAAATTACGATCAATCCTAATATAAATCTTATTATCAAACCTTAAGCTTTCATAATTAGAGATATTAAAAGACAGTTTTCTTTCACTTATTTCTGTAGTTGCAGATATATTTTCACATAGAATGATTTCTAATTTTTTTAACAATTTAAAAACTATTTTTTCTTCTAAGTCATTATCAACTATATAGGAATAAATATATGGCTTTAATTCAGCAAAATCTTTTGAAAACTGAGAGTGTAATCTATGTTTCAAAGGTTCATTATCTAGCTTTATTTCAGCTTTAGAAATAGTGTTGAGACAAAAAAGTTTTTGAACTTTTTCTACAGGATATATATTGCTCATATATATCTTTGGCAATTTAGATACTAGATCTTTAGGGAGTGAGGAATTTGGAATATAGAAAACATCAGAACTTTTCCTAAAACAGATCTGATCATCTTTTTCAGAAAGTACCTTTCCCTTATTTTTAAATTCATTGTATTCATAGGACTCTAAATCATCTCTATCATACTCTTTTGCTAATAGATTGTAAAATTTTTTGATTATTTGATTTTCAAGGTTAATATTTTCAATTTTTAATAGAAGATTAAATATTGTATTTACCGATATATTATTAAGAGTATCTGTTATTCCTATTTTAGAGAAAAGATCTTTAATTTCATCTTTTGAAATCTCATACTTTTTTAGAATTGGATCTTCATAATTGATTTTGGGAGTTTCAATATATTGAATTAGTTCTTTAGGAATATTTTCAGAGTATACACATTCTTTTGGTTTAGCTTTTTTCCCATTGGTTGTTTCAATCCAATTGCTATTTTTTAATTGCCAAATAAAAGATGAGGGTTGATGAAAATTTGTTATAAATCTTTTACTCCTTTGGGATCCAACTTTTATACCTAAGTAGAGACTATTTTCATATTTTTCCCCAATATGCTTAGTGATAATATTATCTCTGAGCAACCATATTATTATATCTAAATAACATTTTTTCTCTAGTATTTTTTTCAAATCTTTAATTGTGATAATCTTAGGATAAATGTAGATATGTTCATTATTCCTAATTCTAAGCTCTGTATCATAATCAAGATTTTCTAGATGAGAATAATTTTTAGCCTTATTTCTGATAATTTCTTTTAAATACTCTTTATATCCAGATATTTCATCTGTATATGGATCAGTTTCTTCAATTGGAATGGATTTTTTGACACCAAGCCATTCAAAAAATTTATAGGCTGTATTTTTCTCATCATTAATTACTAAACCAAAATTTTGATAATTTGCTAAAAATTTATCTGACGACAAAATATTTTCTAGAATTTCATTATTATATTCATTACCGAAGAAAATATGCTTAGATTTATCCATATAGACTAACTTTTTATTCCTATTCAATAGTGGTATAGTTTTATTAAGTTTAGAGATATCTATTTTTTCTGAAAATTGTAGAAAGTTTTGATACATCGAGTTAATAAACTTTTTTACAGTCTCTTCTTCTTGCTTTGGTTGATCTTCAATTCGTTCATTAGTTTTATCTATTATTTGATAAATTATATCCTCAAATTGATCCTTTTTTATATTAAATATTTCTAGCTTTTTTGCTAAATCTAGACTATCCTCTTTTTCAAATATAGATTTTAAAAACTTTAACAACATGCTATTGATATACTTAAGTTTAATAAAATTAGGTATATTTACATTCTCGCTATTTGATGGGAAAAATATTACTGTATCACTAGGGATTACTTTTTCATCTTCATCTATAAATAGCTCTGGAAATGATTTGTTTTCCGAAATATATTTTTTATAATCAGAATATATAAATTTTATCAGCTTACTTCGTTCTAGCTTTGAAAGTTTATTTTCATTAGAAAAATTTGAAATTTTATTGAAGAAAATCTCAGTATCAATTTTTGGGAGATCTCCAAGATTCTTTTTTATAAAATCAATAAGCTGTTTATCCTTGGTGTATATTGCAAGAGAAGGGAATAAGTTTTTAATAATGTGTGCATATGGCTTCTCATAGATATAAATTTCATCATTAAAACTTTTATAAGAGTTTGATACAAGGGGAATGAGTTCATTTTCCTTAATTTTTTGTAATAATTTTTCTTTAAAGTCTAATTGTTTCAATGTTTCATCAGCGAAGTCTCCCACTGATAAAAGCTTTAAGGCTTTCCAAGATACTTCTTGGGAGCTTTTTGAAATCTTCTTTGCTGTATCTATCATTAACTGAATTAGTTCTGTAAGTAGATATTTATTATGGCCGCTATCGTCATCAATTAAGTGGTTTCTATTTTCATTTAGTTCAAAGGTTCCATGAACTAATGCAGGAAATGGAAAAGAAACATTTGTTCTAAAAAATGAATAGAGAATATTTTTATCATCATCTAAACTATCAGAATATGCTATTTTTAACTCAAAATTTTTCCCTTCATATTTACCAACTCTCGATTCAATTTCCCACTCTTTTTTTTCTACTATTTCATTGTTCTCTATTATTTCAATAATATTAACTCTTTTTCTTATTTGATAAGCTATTTTAGGACTTTCAATATTAATTTCTTCTAAATTATGTAGAAAAAGGAGAATCTCTTTATCTAGCTCATTTATCTGCTTTTGAACATTATTTAATTGATTTTCTTTCAATTCTATCTCAATATATGTGTCATACTCGTTATACTTATTTGGATCTTTTTCTACTAGCTTTGGAGTTCTTAGTACTGAAATTGGATACTCAATATCTCCAATTAGATTTTTAACTTCATCTTTTAATTTGGGTTTAGTTTTATATAAATTTTTTAGGAACTCTTCAGCATATATCTTAGAAAATAGAACAGATAATTCATTGCTTTTAATATAAATAGATTTAGCCCAACTTAATATAGAACGGAATCCTTTTCCCTTGTTTCCAATTCTATTTTGTTTTTTGGCTCTTTCTGTAATATTATGGTTGCATTTTTATTTTTCTAATATGTGGTAAAAATCCAGTTGCCATCAATATTTTTAAAAAGAAATAATTCA
>PDON01000003.1 GCA_002742935.1 Candidatus Cloacimonadota bacterium
TATAATCAATAACCTTACTGAGCAAATCAATAGAGAAAAAAACCAAACAACTAATATGGAGCCAATTATTTTGTTAGAAAAGGAAAAATCTTTTTTACTCCCTTTTCCAAGTAATGAAATAATACATTCATATTTAAATAAAATGAAAGTAGTTAGAGTTGATAAAAATGCACTTGTTTACTATAAATCTAAAAGATATTCTGTGCCTAGCAAGTTTGCCAATAAGACACTTAAACTAGAGGAAGTAGAGGGTAAAATATACATTTATAACAACTTAGATTTAGTAAGAATTCATAAAATAGATAATCGAGCTCTAAACTATAACGAATATGATTATAAAGAGGTGTTAAGATCAAGTATGCCGTATAAAAGCAACTCAGAAATAGATGAAATAACTCGTATTAATCTAGAAAATTTAGATAGTTTAGGGAGATAGTTTATGTCTGCATATACAGAGCTTTTAAACAATCTAACCTATCTAGGTTTAGAGCAGATAAAGGAGAATTTAGATACTTATATTGATTTGCTGACTAATGGTAAAAAGACAGTTGTCGATGCCTTGAATGAGCTGACAAGGTTAGAAATAAAATTGAAAGAAGAAAAGAGGGCAAACACTAATGTTAAAGTTGCAAACTTCCCATTTATAAAAACAATAAAGGATTTTGATTTTACCTTCCAACCATCTAGAAGCAGCTAAAAAAAGATATTCCACATACTTTATAACAGCACATGATCTAATAATGAATTTAAAAAGAGCTAACTTAGAAAATAGACTTGAAACAAGACTTAAACACTATGCTAAGTACAAAGTTCTTATAATTGATGAAATAGGATATTTACCTATAAAGGAGTTTAGCAAATGGTCAGAGGTGTTTGGAGATATAACAATAGCAAGTGCAATATTAGATCGGATACTACACCATGCCAAAATAGAAAAGATAACAGGAAGGTCGTACAGAACAAAAGATGCTATTAAAATGATTAAATCAACTTAACAAAACTGTTAAAAATTATACTGGCAAAATTGTTAAATTTTATATTGTTATTAACAACCACCAATAGGATTGGTATCGTAACCGTAAGATCTTGCTACTAACATAAACTGCATTGCCATAAGACTTGTATCGATTTTTACGATATCGTTGATCACTTGTTGAGGTGCATTTTCATACATTGGAAAATAAGTTTTAAAAAACTCTTCTTTCATTTCCTTTGGCATCAATCCTCTTTCTACCATTCTACCTAAAATATCTTCTGCTTTCTCGTAACATTTCATATCCCCAAATAAAACAATCATTGCTGATGAAGTATCATTTTGACGAGTATTATATTGTACTAATGGTCGTAAAATATCTTTACCCTCATTCGTATCTACAACAACTAATCGCCAAGGTTGCATATTAACTGATGATGGCGCTTTTACTGCTTTGTTTATCATTTCAAGCATCTCTGTTCTATCTATTTTAGTATTTTCGTCAAATAGTTTAATTGATTGCCTGTTATAGACAATATCTTCAAAATTGTTGTTCTTCATTTTGCCTCCTTTAATTATTATTACTTTTGTTTTTGTATGCTTTTTCAAATCGTTTATCTGGAACTATCCACGAAACTGCAACTAGTGTTAACATAATAAGTGAAATTATGTTTTCATAAATTTATTCTATTGATTTTAATAGTTCTTCTGCACATAATTTGCCAAAATCATTAGCAGCTTGAGGGCTTGCTCCTGTGATGAGTTTTCTATCAATATAGCAAGTTTTATCGGCTTTTTTATTTACAAAATTAACTCCTAAATTTTCTAGTTTTTCGCCAAACTTCCAAGGCATATGACCTGGCATATAACCAATCATTGGGCTTTGTCTATCAACGCTATCAGGGAATGCCGCCATTTTATAGCCTTTGTAAATAAACTCTTTATCTGTTTCTAAATTTGCCGATAGTAAAGATGCCGGTGCGTGACAAATTGCCAACATAAACATCTCTTTTTCGTGTGACCAATGAATTAAACTTCCTAAATCACTACTATTAGGAAGACCGAGCATTGCTCCATGTCCACCTGGAATAAAAACTGCTAAATATTCATCATTCCCATTCATTTCATTCTGTACAAAATCGCCTAAGTTCTTCGGCTTTTCAAACTTCGACTTATATTCTGAATATATTTTTTTAACATTTTCATCTTTTTGTGGCATTGCCCACATTTCTATTTTTACGGATTGACCTGTTGGTGTATAAATATCAACATCAAAACCTGCATTTTTAAGATGTAGCATTGGTAATAACATTTCCACAGGGTGATTTCCTGTTGAGAATTTTTTGCCATTTGCCATTACCATATTGCGTTCTTCTGTACAAACCATTAGGATTCTTTTATTGCCTTGATATCTATTTTTATAAATTGGATTATCAAAGTCAGTTTTATCTGATGTAGCCAATTTTAAGGCTAATTTAGATGGAATAAACGCTCCGTCTTCTGTTGGCTGTGGTGCTATTCCAAATAGTTTCTTAATTATGTTCATATTGTTTATTCTTTTTCGGTAGTTGTTCTGCTATTTCTTTTAATCAAAAACAATTATGTATCATCACTAATGCTACACCCAATTATTAGTATGAAAGCATTAATTATTTGTATCTCTCCTTTCAAAATACAATATCTCTATACCAATAACAACACAAAAGCTGATAGTTGATATTAAACCCTCTCCTTTTTTTTGATTCCTTTTGTTATTTTTAGATATTATTTTGTTAAAAAACAGATCATAAAGTTATCTTACAATAAATTGAGATTGTTGAAAAAGTCAGACTGGCTAGAAACGAGTAATACATTGAAAATGATCAAAAAAAGATTTAATAAAGAGGAAATTGATAATAAAGTGGTGTTAATACATTTGATAAACCAATATCTATTAAATCTTTGAATAAAAATAGTAGAACTTCATTAAGAAATTGGGGTAAATATGGATATTTTTCAAAGAAATGTTTCGGGTATGACTGAAAAATTAAAAGTTCCAACCATAGGTATTGCCGGCTGTGGTGGGTTAGGGTCAAATATTGCAAACTCTCTGGTGCGTTCGGGTGTTTCTAATCTTATCATTGCCGATTTTGATATTGTTGAGCCTTCAAATCTTAACAGACAATCTTTTTATCTTGAAGATCTTGGAAAACCAAAAGTTGAAGCTACAGCAAAATATTTAAAAAATATAAATAGAGATATAAACCTTAAAGTTTACAATAAAAAGCTAACCAAAGATGATATTTTACCTCTGTTTGGTGAGGTCTCAATTATGATAGAGGCTTTTGATAGTGTAGAGAGCAAAAAGATGCTTATTGATACTTGGGTAAAAAATAGAAAAGATAAACCTATAATTTGTGGGAATGGAATTGCCGGTTTTGGTAGTTTTGAATCTTTAAAGATTAGAAAAGTTGGCAATATCTATTTTTGCGGAGATGGAGAGAAAGATATGAAAGAGGGCTTTTCCGCACCTAGGGTTTTGATTGTAGCAAATATGCAGGCTAATTTAGCTATAGATCTAATAATGAATGCCTAGATTTTACTTAGCTTTATCTTAAATGTTTTTATGAATAAGATCAAAATATAAACAAACTTAATTCGATATAAAAACAATAATCTACCTAATGTAATAATTAAACCTAAGGATTAAATTATAACATTATAATAGTAGTCAATTTTATAATAACCACTAAAACATCTATCTTCCTACCAAATAAGGATTTAAAGCAAACCTCCATTACCGATGTATCCTCTATTCGGAAACAATTAATATACGACTCCAAATAAAGTTTCCGATATAGCGGTGGAATCGGCAAGCCTGTAAGGGTTTGAGCCTCCATCATCAATAATGGTAAGCAATTCAGGGCTTTATGCCCCAATTATGTTTTTGCTTCTTTTTGATAAGAAAAAGAAGTGCCATAAAAAGTTTATAGATTTTAACAAAAATCTTAAAACTTTTCCCAGACTGATCGATAAAGTTATATGTAGTATTCTATTTATTATGCGAAATATCACATAAATACTTATGTCAAACTAAGATTAAAACAAAAAAGATTTAATCTTAGTTTGACAGGATCTGTTCAATCTGTAAATTTTATAGACTAAGAAATAATAATAGAATTAAATACCATGGAAAAAACACTGTAAAAAAACGCAAATACTAAAAATTTATTGTACCTATCACTTTTTCTTCTCATTCTTGCTCTGTTTATCAATATTCCTATAAACGAAAATATCAACAGAGCAAAAACAACAGGAATATTAAATTTAAGAAGATCTAAATTCCAATAATTTCTAACAATAGTTCCCCTAACCCTTGAAAGAATAGTTTGATCCTCCGGCATGGACTTAAAAACAATTATTATGGAAACAGCAAAAATAAACCAACAAACTACTCCCACCCAAAAATTTGCCATTTTGATATAATCCGGTCCATTTCTTCTGTCTAATTTGGGGATTTCCCAGTTTTCATTTGGAATCTTTTCCATAAATCTCTCTTAAAATTAAAAACAACTTTCGTTTTATACACATAATAAGTAGCACTAATAGTGCCTAATGTAAAAAGATAAGATCACTATTTAATAATAACAGATCAAAAAATTATAACTGTTTAATACTAGAACCTATTACTCCTCTTCATACCAGTCCAGCTCAGCTTCAATGGAACCAATATAAACTTTAGTACTCATCTTTACCGGCATCTTTCTTTCATCAGCCGTAAGCCAAACTTTAACTCTTCCATCCTTTTTAAAAACTCCACCATCTGCCATTACCGGCTCCACAACAAAGCAATCAAATTTACCTGCTCCAACCTTTACAGTTTCTCTCTTATGAACAATAACCTTAATATTATAAGATTTTCTAGTACCCACTGCCGGTAAAAATATAGTTTCTCCCACTTTCAGATCCATAACTCTAACATAAAAAAGAGCCGAAAGAGGGTCTAAGGTATTATAGGGTATATCTATTATTCTATACTTTTTTTTAATCTTACCCTTTTTATATCTTTTAGATCTGTACCTTGCAACACCATTTTCCTGAAAAAAGTTAAGCTCTGAGTCAATTTTGTATGAGCCCTCTCTAAGTCTTTTTGTAAACTTATGGGAATGAAATCTTTCAATATCTAAAAAGGATTCTGTTTGATCTCTAACTTTAAATATCCAATCAAAAGCACTTCTACTTTTTGCAGTAGTTTTAAGAACATAACAATCTCTTCCTTTTATATACTCTGTCCTATCAATGCTTATTGTTGCGTATCCTGCGGTTATAACACCATAGCTAACTGTAAAGTGAAGAAATTCACCCTTTTTAAATGCTCTGTTCTCAACAGATCTTGGAGTTACATTTAGCACTTTTGTGGAGTCTACAACTGCCTTTTTTCTCTCCTTACCGAACATAGTAAAAGAGAGTAGAAAAAGACTAATAATCAATAGCTCTTTTACCATCATTTTTAATAATCTCCAAAAGTTCTTCTGAACTATTTGTTTTATATTTGGTTATAAATGAAACTATCATGGAAATATTTACTCCTGAAACAGTGAATATAGTTCTACTCTTTGAAAGAAGTTTTGATGCCATAAAACAGCTTCCTCCCGGAAAATCCGTAAACAGGAAATTATCACCCTCTCTGATAGCAGATTCTAAAAGTTTAACAGATCCTTTAAGATCCAAACCTCTGTTTGATATAACTTTTATTTCAAAATCAAAGGGTATAATCAAGGAAACTGTATCAAGTAGTGACTGACCAAGATTTCCATGTGTAAAAATTATCAGATGCTTACTCATAATCAAATGTCAGATAGTTTGTTAACCTATCTGATCTTCTCCTCTTCTTTTCATTCATCTCGTTGATCAGCTTTTTATTTAATTCTTTTGAAGCATGATATCCATAAACCTCAAGTTGTAAGTTAAGAGCTATAACCTCACATATAACGGTTATATTTTTACCGGGGTATATAGGAAGACGAACCATAGGAATACTAACACCCAAAATCTTATCATCCTCCTTTTTAAAACCTGTTCTTTCAACATCTTTAAGTTTAGCTTTATCCCACTCCTCAAGATTTATAATAATCTCTATCCTCTTCTGCATTCTAATTGCTTTTGTTCCAAATATCTCTTTTATATTTATTATTCCTACTCCTCTTATCTCCATAAAACCACAGAAACCTTTACGACCTTTACCTACAAGAACATTTTCAGCTGTTTTCTTTATTATTACATAGTCATCGGAGATAAATCTATGACCTCTCTCAACCAAATCTAGAGCAACCTCACTCTTACCAATTCCTGATCTACCCATTAGAAGTATTCCTGTACCATGAACGTCAACCAAAGTACCGTGAACTACAGTTTTTGGAGCAAATTGAAGTTCCATATATTTTAAAACATTTTTGATTAGCTGAGAAAGCTCCATTTTTGTTCTAAAGATAGGAATATTTTTACTGCTAATCAGTTTTTTAGCTTTAAGGTTTAATCTTCCGCTATCACTCACCAAAAAACAAGGTATATCAAACTCCAGTAATCGTTCTAGATAAAACAGTTTATCTTCCTTTGCCAATTGTGATATAAAGTTAAGCTCCTGTTTCCCCAATATCTGAACAGAGGAGGGTACAAAATTTTCCGTAAAACCTGTTAAGGCTAACCCTGTTGAAAACACCTTTTCGGTAGCAATTATTTTCTTTAAATCAGCATCATTTTTATTTATAAGCTTCAGATTAACAAAATGATTAACATCGTTATAAAAATTCTCAACATTTAACTCTTCCATAAAACACTCAAACAAGTTTTAGATTCTATTGAAAACTCATAAGCTGTTAAAATCAGATTAAAATATGTTTGAATACACTATCATCTTTCAATAAAATGAATAAGTTCCCAAAAAATGTTTTAACCCAAAGATTTAAGACTTACGACTTTAATATATAAATTATATGATTTTACAAGAAAAAACTAAATAATTTTCATTTTATTAAAATTATTTAAAGTCTACTGAAAAAACAAAACTTCTATATATACTTCCTATCCAAAGTTCTGTATTGTATAGCTTCTGCAATATGCTTTTTTTCAATATTCTCACTATCTTCAAGATCTGCTATTGTCCTAGCTACTTTTAAAATCCTGTTATAAGCTCTGGCAGAAAGACCCAGATGGTCTATAGCTTTCTTAAAGATATCTCTTGATTCCTTATCCAAAATACAAAACTGTTCCATAGCTTTATTACTCATAAGAGAATTTGAGAAAACACCACTACCCTCAAATCTTTTTAACTGAATATTTCTAGCTTTTATAACCCTCTTTCTTATATCTCTGCTCTTTTCCGCAGTCTCTTTTGAACTTAACTCCTCATACTTAACTGCAGGAACTTCAATATGTATATCAATTCTATCAAGTAGAGGTCCTGAAAGCTTACTCAAATAGTTCTTTATTTTAGATATATTGCAGGTACAATTTTTATCGGGATCTTTATAGTAACCACAGGGGCACGGATTCATAGCAGAAATGAGCATAAAACTTGCAGGAAATTTTAAGGTTTGAGCTGCTCTTGCTATAGTAACTTCCCTATCTTCAAGAGGCTGTCTCATAACTTCCAAAACATTCTTCTTAAACTCTGTAAGCTCATCTAAAAAGAGGACTCCATTATGAGAAAGACTAATCTCCCCCGGTCTTGGTATTCTTCCTCCTCCAACCAAAGCTGTATCGGATATTGAGTGATGAGGGGATCTTATAGGTCTTGTTGCAATAAGAGCCTTGTTTGGAGGCAACATTCCGGCAACCGAATATATCTTTGTAGTCTCAAGAGCTTCATCTATAGTCATTTTAGGAAGTATTGTAGGAAACCTCTTTGCAAGCATAGATTTTCCACTTCCGGGAGGTCCTATCATAAGCAAATTATGACCTCCTGCCGCTGCAATTTCTAAAGCTCTTTTTGCTGTATACTGACCCTTTACATCTACAAAATCAAGATCTGAATATGAAAGTTCCTCAAAAATATTTTCTAAATCAACATTAACAGGAGATATCTCCTTCTCCATATTTAGGAAATCCACAACCTCTTTTAAACTTGAAACCGGAAAGATGTCAATCCCTTTAATAACAGCAGCTTCATTGGCATTCTCTTTTGGAAGAATTACACCTTTTAAACTCTTTTCTCCCTTTAGCTTTTCAGCTGTTAAGGCAATAGGAAGTGCACCTTTTATGGATCTTATATCTCCATTAAGTGCTAACTCTCCTAAAATTATATACTCTCCTGCCCTATCCAGATCTACTTGTGATGTTGCAGCAAGAATAGAGATTGCAATAGGAAGATCATAGCTGGACCCCTCCTTTTTTACATCTGCGGGAGCAAGGTTTACAACTATCTTCTTCAGAGGATATTGATAAAAAGAGTTTTTAATTGCTGCATTGATTCTATCTTTACTCTCTTTGACTGCCGCATCCGGCAAACCCACTGTAGAAAAAGAGGGTAAGCCACCCTCTATGTGTGTCTCAACATCTATAACTATTGCATCAAGACCTATTACTGAAGCTGAATATATTTTTGAAAGCATAAATACCTACTTTCTGACTACGGCTATTTTCCCTTTATAATGCTTTACGGGATCATTGCTATCATAAACCAGAACTTGATAAATACCTGTTGAAACAATATTTCCAGAGTTATCTCTTCCGTTCCATCCGTTATAAAGATCAACTCTCTTACTTCCCATTCCTCCTCTGACAACTTTTCCCCTTAAATCATATATTATAAAAGAGTCGTAAGTTTTAACATCAGGAAGAACAAACTGCATAACAGATGAGCCATTGTTTAAGAATGGTGATGGGTTTGTTATAAGCTGATCAATATCTTTATCCTTTGTAACCCCGGAGTAGTTTAGAAAGCTAAATCCCCCTCCATATAAAAATATAGCTAAATTTTTCTCATCATCAAATAATATTTTTCTAACTTTACTTTCAAGCATAGGGCCCTCTATTATTTCGCCAGAAAGCCCTTCAGGAATATAATTATCTAAAGGGAAATAGTATCGCCAACTTTTATTATCACCGGAAAGAACAGAAACACCATTATTTGTGGCAAACCACTTCTCATTAAGATTATTTACTACAACATCGTTTACCCAACTGTCCGAAAGGGTATTTTCAACTTTTTTAAACATACTTGCTGAAATAGAGGAAGGTGAGTTTACCTGTTTAAGATCAATATAATACACACCATCTGTTGTTCCTATCCATATAACTTTATTTTTATCTTCAGCAATAGACATTATGGCAAGTTCAAGGGAAACTTCACAAATATCTGAACCATTAAGATCTTTTATTCCAATAGTTGTTCCCGGGAGAGGTTGATATGCCTCATTGTTTGAACCAACCCAAAGCCAATTATTTGAATCAATAAAAAGCTCATGACCGTAAACCATAGAACCTATATTAAAACCTGTTACGGTAGAATCCGGAGATTCCGTATCTATCTTTGTTATAAGGTTTGAATCTTCAAAACTTGAGTATCCAAAATTTACAAAATAAAGATTGCCACCCTCTCCTATAATATTTGGAGAAGCGGAATAAGTGGAGTTATTACCATCATGGAAATTAAACCGACTTAGAAGCTCAAGTTTACCATCATTATCAATCTCCAGATTAAAAAATCCGGATCCCCAAGTTCCTATATAGATACTATTATTTCTATCCACATAAACATTTCTGATTGAACCGGATTGTAAATTTACACTATTGAATAGAAAATTATTGTCTTCAGCATTAAAATAACTAACAACTTTATTATTTGTATAAACAATTTTGCCCTCACCGGTGAAAGCCATATTAGACATATTTCCTAATTTTGGGAGATTAAACTCAGGATAAATCATCTCTTCACCATTGTACACAAAAAATATATCTTCAAATGAATTAAGTATAAAGTTAGAACCCTCTTTAATAAAGGAGGAGGAGCTTACAGCTCCAATATTAGTAATTTTTGTTAAGCTGTTAAGATCTGTTTCAAAGAGAGCATTCTCATTATTTTCTGAATCTTCTGAGGCAACAAGATAAAGGTTTGAATCACTACAACCTGCAATATAATTTTTATCAAGAGCACCATCTATTTTAACAAGAAGATTACCATCTCTTTTATAAAGACCGTTTTTAGTTAAAAAGATTATCTCTCCATTATGAAGAATGATATCATTTATAACCAGATCTACAGGTAGCTCAATATCATTCCAAAAAGAGATATTAAAGTTGCTACTGTTTTCATCTATTACCTTCAGTTGCTGATTGTTAAACATATAGACAACTTGATCCTCTACAAATATATTGGGATCTTCAAATTGTGTATTGTTCTCATCAACAATATACTTGTTGTACTCTTCATCAAATCTGTATCTTATAAGGTTTGAAGTTGTACTGACATAAACATATTTATCTGAGCTGAAAATATCGTAAGCTTCATATTCGCCACTCTCACTAAAATCTGTAAGATATGAAAACTCTTGAGTATCAATATTGTATAAAGAGATAGATCCGTTTGGATGCAAACACCATAATACATCTCTAAAATCGTAGGATAATTTTATAATATTGGGATTAAAAAGACCATCATCGGAATCAATAATCCTCTCTTTACCATTACCCTTTACAAGAAGAACACCCATAGAAGAAAGAACTAAATTATCTTCTACCTTTACCATATCTGTTCCCTTTCCCGGAAAAGTGAGAGTTAACCAATCTCCATACTCACCGTAGAGGGTAAAAAAGGTTAAAAAAAGTAATATTATCTTTTTCATAAACTGCCATCCATAACTTCATTAAGATCTATAATTATTGTGTTTATAACATTTTTTTGAGCTTTAATGATTCTATACCTTATTCTGTCAAACTCAAAAGCCTCTCCTCTTATAGGTATATACCCAATTTTGTTTATTATATACCCGTTCAAAGTTTCATAGTTCATTTCATTGTAAGAAAAATTTTTAAATATTGAAAAATGTGAGATCGCTTTCTCAACATCCTCAAGCTCAACATCACCATTAACAATGAGAAAGTTTTTTTGCTTTCTAAAACTAATCCCTCTCCACCTGTTTCTACTGTGTTGATCCTCACTTCTACCCACAAGCTCCTCAATAATATCGTGCATGGTTACAATACCTTCACATCCACCAAACTCATCAATTACAACAGCTATTGATATCTTCTCTTTCTTAAAAACTCTAAAGAGTGATAAAACATTCATATTTGAAGGTATATAGTAAGGTTCTCTCATAACCTCTTTTATAGATGAAGGGTTTGAAATCATATCATTTGAATAAACAATACCCACAATATTATCATAATTATCCTCATAGACAATAAATCTGGAGTAGAAAGTTGTTTTAAACAGTTTTTTAAGTTCATATAGATTAGCATCTTTACTTACACCGCTTATTGAGGATCTGTGGGTCATTATCTCCTTAACCTTAAGATCATTTAGAGTTATAACCTTACTTAAAATTTCAAGATCCTCTTTAGACTCCTCACTTGAACCTGCAACCTCCTCAACAATACCGTGAATATCATCTTTTGAGAGTAACTGCTTTTGAGCATCTACAGGAATCTTAAATAACTTTACAAAACCTCTACCAACCATTGAAACACCTATGGAAAATGGTTTTACAAGAACCTCAAAAACAAGAAAAGGGTATATGATTAGGTTGAGATACTTTTCAGCATATCTTTTTGCTAAAATTTTTGGCAAGATCTCTGCGAAAACAACCAAAATAAGGGTTTGGTAAACAATAAGCTCAAACTCACTAAAGTATGAGTTTAAATTGTTGTCATTAACCTCTACAGAAGCATATGTATACAAAACATTAACGTAGTTGTTACCAACCAAAATAGGGATAAGAAATTTGTCGGGATTTGAAAGATAGTTTGAGATAATCTCATACCTTTTTCTCACCGAACTATTATTATCATCAGCGGATTGAGCTCTAACCATAACTTTTAATCTGTCAACAGATGAGAAAGCAAGCTCACTGGAACTATAGAATGCGGAAAGTAGAATCATTGTAAGAAAAAGAGTTAAAAACATAAAGCAGCCTCTATCTTTCCGTTACTTTTATCAAAAAGTTCCTCTTTAAATTTTTCTACAAAAGCTCTGTTTATTCTTAACTTTACTGAAGCTGAATCAGAAAATTTTTCATCTATTATCTTTGCCTCATACCGAGAGATCATACTCATAACTAAACTTGTATCATCATAGTGATAACTAAACTCCATATTGGAAAAAATCTCGACAACCTTTCTTTCACAACCTTCAATAGCAGCTTTTGCAGATTCGGTATAAGCTTTTATTAAACCTCCGGTTCCAAGTTTTGTACCACCAAAATATCTTGTTGATACAACCAGTATATTTGTTAAACCTGAGCCCTCAATTACGGAGAATATAGGTTTTCCCGCAGTTCCGCTGGGTTCTCCATCATCACTGTATCTGCTAATTTCATCTTTTCCCAAACCCACCTTATAGGCAAAACAGTTGTGAGTTGCATCATAGAAACTTTTTCTCACCTTTTCAAGTTCAAGCTCTGCCTCATCTCTACTACCTACAGGTAGTACTCTGCCTATAAATCTAGAACCTTTTATCTTATCTATTTCAACAACAAAGCTACTCTTTACTGTTAAAAACTGCTCCTTTTCAATACTATCCATTTAAAATATTCTTTCAAATTAGTGCAATAGTTAAATTTAACATTTAGGAATAATCTTACACAATATAGATCCCCCTAACAATTGTGTAAAATAAAAAAAGTGAAATGCAAAAAAAAGATAAAACTCCTGACAATATCCGGAAAATCTTACTGCCGGTTTAGAAAAGTTACAATGATAGATTAAACAATCTCTATAGAGTATTAAAAATCAACTAATTTCCCTCTTAGATCTTCTCTTTATTTTATCAATCTTTTTCTTTCCATTAGCAATGATTACTTCAACAGACTTTGCAGTAAAAGCGACAAAACTTCCTATAGAAAGAAATGTGTAAATTATTGTAAACAGTTTACTCAAGTCAGAAGAAGGTACAAAATCACCATAACCTACAGTTGACATTGTCATTACAGAGAAATAGAAGGAATCTATAAAACTCCACCCTTCTGCCTGCATATAGAAAAAAGAACTACTAATTAACAAAAGATTTATGAAAAAAAATAAAAATCTAAAATCACTATCACTTTTTATTCCCGTATACAACATCTTAAACAGACGAAGTAAACTTATGAAAAAGGAAAACATACTCCTCCCCTTTTATTTAGGATCTACTAAAAAAGTGTAAAGCAAATAAGTTACGGCAACTCACCATTGTAGATAAACAGGGCATGCTGTATCTACAACTCACAATTCACAATTAAAACAAAAACCCTGCATTTAACAAATAGCAACCAATCCGTAAACACTTAAATAAGATTTATTTTGGAAGACCCTGATTTAATAATTTAAGATAAGAAGATCCACAGACAAATTGAATGTAGATCTTACAAAAAGACAAATAGAAACACCTTTGATTAAAACTAATAATCATTTTCTTTGTTCAGCTCTTTTAAAACAAACTGAATTAAATTTTTGGTAAATCTATCTTTGATCCTATACTTGATTGAGTTTTTATCCCTATCACCCTCAATAAGCCCCTCTTTTCTAAGAATCGCTATCTGTTGAGAGATTATAGGAAGTTTTTCATTTACACAATCTGTAAGCTTACCAACTCTACACCTCTTCTCCATTAGAGCAGTTACAATCTTTAATCTAAGGGGATTACCCAAAACTTTTAAAACCCTTGCGTATCTTTGGAGTATAGAATCTTTATCTTTAACCAATTGAGCTCCCATTAATATACAATTCTGAAATTACTTTACGATCACCCTCTTTTAACATTGCAGAAACCCCACAATATTTCTCCATTGAAAGAGAGATTGCTCTTTTAACCTTAGAACTATCAATATCTGCACCCTCAAAACTATAAACTAAGGTAATATCTGTAAACACTTTAGGATGCTCATTTGTAACATCTGCAGATGCTGTTATTTCAAGCTTATCATAGTTAACCCTCATCTTTTTAAGCATAGAAACAACATCCATACCTGTACAACCTATGAGCCCACTTAGAAGTAAACCCTTAGGGCTGGGACCTTTCCCCTCTCCACCAAACTCTTTTTTAGCATCTGTCACAAATTTAAAGCCGTCTTGATCTATATCAAAAGAGATCTCTCCTGATTTTATCCCTTTAACTTTCATAATTCTCCTTACCCCTCTTCTTAAAATTAAACAAAGACCCTATGAGCACTCCATACCCAACCATTACATATGGATTTGACTCAAGAGTTCAACCATTGGTACATCCATAAAATTTGTAGTATAGATACCCTCCAATACCGCCAATTATAGGCATAATAAATCTTTTTATTAAATCCATTTATTCAATTTCCCTTTAATTTTAGACTCACTTTGAGCACCAATAAGACCATCTACAACCTTACCATTTTTGAATATAAGTATGGTAGGTATTGATCTAATTTGATACCTAGATGCTGTCTTTCTGTTCTCATCTACATTAAGTTTCCCTATCTTTGCTTTGCCTTTATAATCATTAGCAAGCTTATTAATAATTGGAGCAACCATTCTACAAGGAGCACACCAAGGAGCCCAACAATACACGAGAACAGGAACCTTTGATTGCTTTACCTCTAAATTAAAATTTGAATCTTCAATCTCAACTGCTTCCATAAGTATACTCTCTAAACTCTAACTAGTTCTATTACTATCTAGTGTAATTACAATCTTTTAAATTTGCTATATTAATTATCAGATTATTTTTAACAGGAGTGGGAAAGCTAAAGATTAGTAACTTGACAACAAACCACTATATATTTATTTTGATTGATATGTTAATTTGGAAAAGAACTTTTTTTAGGAATTCAAATAATGATAGATTACGATAAAATATTAAATATGGGTAGAGAGGTTTTAAAGATTGAGGCTGATGCTCTCAATAGAACAAAAGATCTTTTAGATAAAAACTTCTCAAAAGCTATTGATATAATATCAAGTAGAACCGGTAAAGTGGTTGTTTCAGGAATGGGTAAATCAGGACTTATAGGAAGCAAAATTGCTGCAACAATGTCCTCAACAGGAACTCTGGCCGTATTTTTACACCCTGCAGAAGGATTACACGGAGACTTGGGTATTGTAGAGAAAGGTGATGTTGTAATCCTCATTGGTAAGAGTGGAGAATCTGATGAACTTACAGGAATGCTTCCTGTTTTAAAAACCATAGGTTGTAAAATTGTTGCAATAACAGGAAACTTAGAATCGACTCTCGCAAGAAATTCAGATGTTATCTTAAATGGAAGTGTTATAAAAGAGGCTTGTGGAATGAATCTTGCCCCTACGGCAAGCACCACTGTTGCTCTTGCCATTGGAGATGCTCTTTCAACAGTTCTTTCAGAGGTCAGAAACTTTAAAGAGGAAAACTACGCATTGTTCCATCCTGCGGGAACTCTAGGTAAAAGACTTCACTACAAGGTTAGAGATTTTGTTCATCCTCTTTCAGAAGTTGCTACTGTAGATGACAACTCAACTTTTAAAGATGTATTGGTTGCCATGAGTCAAAATAATCTTGGAGCATGCCTATCCGTTAAAGGAAATCAACTCTCCGGTATAATTACTGACGGAGATATAAAGAGAATTATTGCAATGAATAAGGATTTTGAAGATATTAAAGTTTATGAAGTTATGACAAAGACCCCTAAAATCGTATCTTCTACTACAACCGCCTACGAAGCTTTGCAGATTATGAAGAAATCAGATAGCTTTTCGGTGCTGCCGGTTGTTGAAAATGGAAATATATTAGGGCTGATTAGACTACATGATCTATTAAAATCGGGATTATAGATGAGTAACCAAAAAAAAACCAATATAGCAGATGAAGATTTGCTACTATTTACAAAACTTTTTAGTGAATTTGATAAAACATCTCTAGGGCTTAGACAGGAGTATACAGCTCTAACCGAAAAAGTGGATAACCTACTCTTGGAGCTTGATGAAAAAAACCAATTTTTAGAAAAGATTTTTTTAGAACAGAAAGAGACTAATAATCTGCTATACTCCATTTTGGAATCTATGGTTACAGGAGTTATTGTATTCAATCTCAGTAAGGAGATTATAATAATAAATAAGAGGGCAACAGAGATACTTCAAATACCGAGAAGTGAAGCTATTGGATTACCATATAAAGAGATAATAAATATATCATCTGAAAATACAATTTCCATTATTGAAAGACAGATAGTCGGGGAAGATAATATTGAGAGTGAGTGTGAGCTCGAAGTGGGGAAAAGCGAAAAGATACCGGTACTCTACAAAGCTTCAACCATGTTTGACGAAGATGGAAACCCCAGAGCCTATATCCATATGTTTGACGATCTTACAGGGGTTAAGGATATGGAAGAAAATATAAGAAAAAATAGAAATCTTAGTGAAATAGGAAGAATGGCAGCAGGTATTGCACACGAAATAAGAAATCCTTTAGGGGGAATTTCCGGATATGCAACTATGTTGGCAAGAGATTTAAAAGACAATCCGGATCAGATGGAACTTGTTGACCAAATAAAAAAGGGTGTAAAAAGTTTAAATGATATAACTTCTGAGATTTTGGCATATACCAGACCCATGAAGATTACTCTATTATCATTACCAATTATAGATATTTTGGCTGAAGTAAAAAAACTTGTTTCATCGGAAATGGATCAGTTGGGATTAACCTATAAATTTCATTTTGAGAAACCGGATTTTGAACTTGAGGTAGATACGGATTATCAAATTATTCAGAGGGTCTTAATAAATCTTTTCCGAAATGGATTTCAATCAGTTCCATACGATAGAGATCCGGAGCTTGGCTTAAAATTAAGTTTTAACCTATTCAACAACTACTACGAAATACTAATCTCTGATAATGGGTCTGGAATAGAGGAGACAAATCTAGTAAAACTGTTTACTCCTTTCTTTACTACAAAAGCGGAAGGAACAGGTCTTGGTTTAGCACTTGTAAAAAAAATGATTGAATCATTAAATGGTAAAATTTCAGTAGAGTCTAAGGTTGACAAAGGTACAATATTTAAATTGAAGTTTCCTATAAAAAGAGATATATAGCTAAAACGGATAATATTATCTCCATAAAAATATTGTGAAGAATAAAATGGAAAATATAAAAATAGTTAAGGATAGAGTTTGGATATGGGCATCTATTCTTGTTATGAGTATAATTGTTTATATCTCTTTTGTATTAACACAAGAACTTTTTAATAGTCCCATTTTAACATATCTGGTTTTTGGGTATACTCTACTATTTTGCCTCTTTATACTTGTTAGATTCTCAAAATCTCAGGTTAAGATAGAGAATGGTAAAATTATCTATAAGAGAGATAAATTTAGAAACAAACTTAAAGAGTATAGAATAAGTGAGATAGATACAATTAAACACAACCCTTTCTTAGGATATATAAAAATAGTTATGAAAGATAAAAGAAAAGGGTTTATTCCATATCATAAAATTCTTTAAGAAAGATTTTTCATAAAAACCGGAACTCATTAACTGTTTTAATAGATCTGAAAATCACGAATAAAACCAACATATATTTATTCAAAAAAAAGTTTTGTCAATGATAAAAAAGATACACTCCCAAATCTACTCTATCTATTTTTAATCTGAAGTTAGATTCAAACATAATAAAAATAATGATAATTATAAGGAGAAAAAATGAAAGAATGGAGAGATAAAAGAGATAGCTTCGATGTTAAAGATGTTAGAAAATTAAAAGAAAATTTTTTGCCTTCGATCATAAAAAAAGCTCAAAGTATTGAAGTAGGAAAAGGTCTTTGTGTTGTTCAAAGTTTTGAACCGATACCTCTATATTCCTTAATGGCAGATATGGGATATGAGTATGAAACAGAGAAGATTAGTGGCGAAGAGTTTAGGGTTTATTTCTACCGTACTCAAAAACCTGAACCAAAAGATGTTCAGGATATGCCATTAAAACCTACAGCTATAGTAAATTTCAATACTATTGATCCAACTTTGGCAAATAATGTAGTTAATTTTTGGAACTATATTTGGGCAAAAGAGAACCCTGCTATTGATATGAAAACAAGACTTATGCTATCCCTTGCCAATGGAGTTGGAGCCGGAAGAATGAGACAGGCAGTAAGAGAGTTTATAAAAGGGTATACACTGGGGATAACAACAGAAGAGTTTGATGAAATTTTTGCAATGTTTGCTTGGAATCAAGGAGTTGGATACTTTGCTTCCGAAATTGGACCCTCTGCCCTTTTTGCAGCCTACAAAATGGTTAAAACTTTGGAAGAGAATGGAAAAGATAAGGATAGTATAGTAAAACAGTTAATGGAAAGGTTTGGAGAGAAAAATCCTGAGGTTAATACCTTCTTTAAGAAGGAGTAGCAATCTTAAATTAAAACTGAAATATGATGAAAAAAGAGTAACTTATAGATTACTGAAAATCTAAGTTTATTTTTAACATACCTATCGTAAAAGCAATGTTTACAGAAAAGTTCACATTGTTTTTACGGCTTATTAGCCTTCTTCTTGAAATCTCTCTAAGATACAAAGAGTTGAGCTCTTAACATTTCTATACATTACTACCTCTACTATTTCAATACTTACCACCAATATCTACACTTCCAATTTATCCTCTATTTCGTAAAACTTCATTGGCACAAAACCAGCCACTAAGAATTGCACCTGTAAAACCTCCACCGGGATTTACCCAAGCAGATGCAAAATAAAGATTTTTTACAGGAGATTTGTTAGGCAATCTACCTATTCCGGATTGATTTGGTATTTGAGCATAACCATAAGCAGTACCTTCCGTATTAAGAGTATACCTTTTGATAGTTTTTGGAGTAGCTACTTCAAGGTATTCTATTTCATTGGTGATATTAGGAATTTTTTCTTCTAATTTTTGAATTAATATTTTACCAACTTCCTCTTTTTTAGATTTATACTCCTTTTTATCAAGATCTTCCCAATTTTCTATATAATCAGGAGTACAGATTACTCCTAAACTTTTCCCTTTTGGAGCTAGACCGGAATCTATTTGTGAATAATCTAAAAACACAAACTTATCAATACTATTTTTTGAATAAACATCTGCGAGTTGTTTTATTTTATCATCAAAAATAAATGTTGAATAATGGTTATTACCTAAATCTTTTACCTCTTTTTTAAATCCAATGTAAACAGAAAGAATAGATGATGATATTTTCAACTTTTCAACTTTTTTACGAAGGAGTTCTTGATATTCGTTGGGTAATAGTTCAACAACGTTGGGAATAGCTGTATTAGCAATAATTGTTTTGGCAAATAGTTGATGAGTGGCTTTATCCTTGCCATCTCTTTTTCCATATTCTACACCTACCGCTTTACTATCTTTTATAACTATTTTTTCCACTTGACTGCCCAATAATATTTCTCCGTTATTATCAGTAATAATTTGGGCTAAATAGTTTGAAAGCTGTCCTGAACCTCCTTTGATAAAATAACCACCTCCTGCAAAAAAACTTGTCTGACCTGCACTAAAATAGATAAGGGACATAGAGTAAGGATCATCATGATAATATGATAGATTTGCCTGTAAAACCAATTTAAGCTCTTCATCTTTAATGATTTTATCCAAAAAATCACCTAAATTTTGACGAGAGCTAAAAGATAAGTTAGGAAATAATAAAGGGAAAACGGGAAACAGTATAAACATTTGCCATTTTTTAGATAGCAACCTATTGATCTCATTTCGTATGGCAAATATTTTTTTAAAAAACTTTTTGATGCCTCTTTTTTCGTTTGGGAATTTTTCAATAAGTAAACGAATAGCCTCATCTTTGTTGTCAGGAATAACAATATCAGTTTCTCCATGTTTAAAACGGTAAAATTCAGGAACTTTAATAAGTTCTATATTCTTAAAAACATCCAACTCCTTAAAAACTTTTACTTTGAGGTCATCTTCGTCTAAACCGTCCATTTCATGAAGTCCAACTTCTACAATAAAATCTTTTCTTCTAAAAGTAGTAGCACAGCCGCCAACTATACTATGTTGTTCAATAAGGCAGACTTTTTTACCCTCTTTGGCAAGTTTTGCTCCGGCAGTCAATCCACCAAGACCACCACCTATAATTATTGTATCAAAAATCTTCATAAATTTTATCCTTTTTATATAACTCATTAAATAGTGGCTAAGAGTTGTATACAACAACTAATGTTGTACTACCTGGTATAATAAAAGTAATTATTATTTGTTACTATATATTATAATCAGAATACTGATAAATATCCATTTAAACTCCATAAATATTCGATTCGGATAATTTACAAAACTAATTTTAACATGAGTTCGATTATTTGCTCTACTATTTAATAAAAAAGCCCACTCTCTATACTTCAACAAACTCAGGTTAATTAAAGTTACATATATCAAAATTAAAGATAGATAAGCTAATTTTTGGGGTGAATAGATAATAATCCCAAATAAAAATACTTGACATTAACTTATTTTATACCCAAATTCCTTTTAGGCAATAAAAACCTCTGGATTTTATTGGACTTTATTGTAATTATAATAGACTTTAGTTTAAAGTATTATACAAAGGAGTTGTTATGAAAAACTTACTTTTATTAACCCTAATCCTTCTAATAAGCTTTTCCCAAACATTTGCAGAATCACTTTCTGCAAGAGAGGTTATGGAAAAGGTGGACAATCGAGATGAGGGCGAAACAATGCAGTCCAAAGTTGAAATGATTCTAATAAACAAAAGAGGGAAAAAAAGGGTTAGATCTATTGAAAGCTACTCTAAAAATTATGGAAAAGATTCCAAATCTGTAATGTTTTTCCAAAAACCTGCAGATGTTAAAGGTACAGCTTTTTTAGCATGGGAGTATGATGATATCTCCAAAGATGATGCAAAGTGGTTATACCTTCCGGCACTAAGAAAAGTTAGAAGAATAAGCGGATCTTCTGAAGATGATTACTTTATGGGTTCCGATTTTACCTATGATGATATGGGTGATAGAAATATTGATGAGGACACCTACCAATTTGTTAGTGAAAGTAAAATTGTAAATAATAAGGAGTGTTGGATTATTAAATCAACTCCTGTGGAACAAAAAGTTTTAGGAACCTACAAAATTATATCTGTCAGAAAAGATAACTTAGTTGTAATCAAGGCTGATTATTACAAAAAAGATCAACTGGTTAAAACCTTAGATGTAGAGGAGATAGAGAAGATTGACAATATATGGGTTGCTAAAAAAATGGTTATGGATAACTTTGAGAAGAAACATAAAACTATCATCAACATAAGCGATATTAAAATCAACCAAAAGATTAAGGAAAAAATGTTTAAGGTTTCCACTATTGAAAGAGGAAAGTTCTAATGAAAAGTGTAATATTTTCACTAATACTTATCTCAATTTCCCTCTACGGTATAGAGTTTTCAGGATTTGCAGACAGCTATCTTTCAATATCAACAGTAGGAAAAGCTGAAGTTGTAAACAATTATCAAAGGTTTAGAGGTAATCTTTCTGCCAGTTTTGACGAGAGCTTTATCTTTGCTTCGGTTAATGGAAGGATTGATAATATCTCAGGCGATAAAGAACTCTCCATTCATGAACTATATCTGGATTATGAGAATGATATTTTTAATCTACGATTTGGTAAACAGCTTGTAGTTTGGGGTAATGGCGATGGTGTTAGAATTACCGATCTTATCTGTCCTTCCGATTTAAATGAGATTATGGCTCAAGAGTTTGATGATATAAGAGTTCCTTTAAGTTTGGTAAGATTGAAATCTGACTTAGATATTTTCAGTTTAGAACTGTTGTGGATTCCTCTATATGAAGGTGATAAATACCCTAGAAAATCATCCCCTTACTACTTTAAACCAATGGTTACTGATTCTCTATTAAAAGAGTATGAACCGGATAAAGCTTTAGAAAATAGTGAGTTTGCGGGTAAAATTTCACTCTATCACTCATCTTTCGATTTAGCACTTTCTTACCTAAACACTTGGTCAGATTCACCTGTTTACTTCATATCTCCAATGAATATTAAGCCACACTTTTTTAGAAATAGTGTTGTAGGAGTAGAGATAAGTAAGCCCATTGAAAGCTTTGTTATTAGAGGTGAAACTGCACTCTACTTAGATAGCCATTTTACCGGAACTAAGAATAAAACTAAAAATAAAACAAAATCTATTATTGGTATTGATTACTACCCAAACAATAGCTTTAGTTTAAGTGGACAATATATCAACGATAAAATTTGGGATTATGAAGATTTTATTCTGGAGGATGAAAATCAACATATGGCAACCCTCAACACTAAACTCTCTCTATTGAGAGAGACCCTTAATATTAGCAATATGATCTACTTCTCTTTTAATGAAAATGAGTTAGCAAATAATTTTACTATTGATTATGCTATCAGTGACAATCTTCACATATTAACAGGATTTAACTATTTTGATGTGGAGGAAGAATCTATTCTATTTGAAAAATCTCAAGTGTGGGTTAAGGGCAAGATTAGCTTTTAAAAGAATCAAAAAATTATCTCTAATATATAAATTATGGTAAAAGGGATTAATAGATGAGCGGAGATAAACTGTTTTGGAATAAATTGGCAAATATTTATAACAAAATGTTTGAAAATAAAAAAGCTTACCAAAAAATCTACTCTTTAATTAGAGAGAGTGTAAATAAAGAGATGAAAGTTTTGGAGGTTGGAACCGCTACAGGAATGATAGCAAGAGCTATATCACCTAAAGTAAAAGAGGTTTTTGCCATAGATTTTTCCGACAAAATGATAGTTAAAGCAAAAGAGATAACTAAGGAGAAAAATATATTTTTTTCCATACAAGATTCATCTAATCTACAGTTTAAAGACAGCTCCTTTGATCTTGTTATTATTGCCAATGTACTCCACATTATTAAAGATCCTGAAAAGATCCTAGGGGAGATAAAAAGAGTTCTAAAAAGTGATGGAATATTGATAGCACCAACCTTTATGTGGAAAGAGCTAAACCTTTTAGGAAAAATTCAGAAATTTGTTATGGTAAGAAGGGGATTTCCCATCTATTCCCAGTGGAACAGAGAAGAATATATAAGTTTTTTAGAAAAAAATGGGCTCATCTGTATAAAAAAAGAGAGCATAAACTGGAGTTTTAATATCTGTTATGTTGAATGTAAAAAGAGATAGCTGTTTATAATTGGCAGTTGGATTTTATGGAGATAAAAAAACCGCTATCTAACAACAATTTAAGATAAAGCCAAAACGGTAGTAGTTTAATTAAATTTGGATTTTGGAGAAGATATGAAAACAACAAAAATAAATGCAAATTTTAAAAAATTTGGAGAGTGGCAAATAAAAAATCGCTACCTATTACTAGGATTTATTTTAGTAATATTAGTAATAGGTCTTTTAGGTGTTCCAAAAATATATATGGAAAATGATAGAGAAAGTTGGTTTGATAATGCCGATGCTATCAAGATTGCCACAGATAAGTTTGAGGAACAGTTTGGAAATAATGAGAATATTGGAATATTAATTGAATCAGAAGATGTTTTTCAACCTGAAGTTCTCAATATGATGCTGGAACTGGAGAAAGATCTTTTAGATAAAGTTCCCTATTCAGACGAGGTTATGTCTCTTGCAAATCTGGAAATTTCCATTGGAAATAATGAGGGTATTGAAGTTATAAGTCCGTTTAAAGAGGGAATACCCAAAGATCCTAAAAAACTAGATGAGATAAGAAAACTGTTTCTTTCAAGAACATCTTTTGTTGATAAAGTAGTTAGCAAGGACTCAAAAGAGACATGGATGAGCCTCTCTTTAAATGAGTTCCCATCTTCCGAAGAGTGGAAAAAAGAGGGTAATATAGATCCACTATTTCAAGTTGGAGAAGCTGCAATAAAGGTTCTTAACAATCCAAAATATAAAAGTAGTAAATACACCTTAAAACCTGTAGGAATGCCCTACACTGAAACAGAAGAAAGGGATTTTTTTGGAAAAGAGGCAGTACTAAGGATAGTCTCCTGCTTTGTTGCAATGGTTATCCTTCTAATTATTTTTGTTCGTTCATTCAGAGGGGTTATAATACCTGCTCTAACCTCAATACTGGGAACTTTAGTAGTTTTTGGAATATTAGGTCATTTAAAAATTGGGATTGATGCCAACATGATGACTCTTCCAATTATGCTGGGTATGGCTCTTTCTGTAGGCTACTCAATCCACTTAATTAATGGTTTTAAAAGATTCTACCGCAATTCCCCAAACAGAAGAGAGGCAGTAGTTCATGCTGTGGAGGAGACAGGTTGGCCATTACTATTTACTGCAATAACTACAATGGGTTCTGTTCTCTCATTTTTAAGTACGGGGATTGCCTCCATAGCGTGGGTAGGATACACAGCCGCAGGAATTGTATTTGTAAACTATCTTTTTGTAATTATTCTAATACCAATATTTTTAAGCTTTGGAGAGAATAGAACCATAAAAGAAAAAGAGAGAAAAAAAGCCTCTTTTGGTGAGAACATAATGGAAAAACTGGGTGTTTTCACTTTGAAAAGAAGAAGGTTTCTACTCTTTGGATTTATTCTAACAACACTACTTCTCATACCGGGAATCATGAAAGTGGAAGTTAATATTGATATGTTTAAAATGATGGGACTGAAAGTAGAGTATATAAAAAGAGCTTACGAAGTTATAAACTCAAGACTTGGATCTTATATGTCATACAGTATAACAATTAATTATGAGGAAGCGGATAAGATAAAAGAGCCTAAAGTAATGGAAAATTTTGATAAACTATTAAAAGAGATAGGAAAGTTTCCATTAACAGCAAAAAATGAGAATAATAGTTCTATTTTCTCTATTTTAGATATTATCAAAGATATGAATCAAACCCTGAATGAAGATAAAAAAGAGTTCTATAAAATTCCTCAAAGTAAAGAGATGATTGCTCAGCTTCTATTTCTCTATGAGCTATCGGGAGGAACAAAACTTTTTAACTGGGTCGATGAGGATTTCTCTATTTTAAAAGCACAGATTCAGATGAGTAAATTTGACGCTAACGAAACAGTAAGAGAGCTTAATGAGATAAAAAAAATGGGGAAACAACTATTTCCTAATGCCGAAGTTTCCGTAATAGGAACAGCAGTTCAATTTGCAGAAATGAACTCTAAAATAGTTACGGCAGAAATGAAATCTATTCTAGTATCTTTCTTGATTATAAGTATACTATTAATCCTTGTTTTCAGTAGCTTTGGAACAGGACTTATAGGAATGATCCCAAATTTAATACCAATGGCTTTTATAGGTGGTTATATGGGATATTTTGACATACCTCTTGATATGATGACAATGACTATTATTCCAATGGTTTTGGGTATTGCTGTTGATGATACAATACACTTTATTAACCACATTAAATATAAGTTTGAAAAAGAGGGAAACTATAAAATAGCTATCATCAGCTCATTTAAGCATGTAGGAGTAGCTCTAGCCATGACAACAATTATTCTTTCAGCAGGATTTGCAATGTATATATTCTCTCCTGTAGCTGTAATGAGCAGAATAGGATTTTTGGTATTTATGGGATTAACTGCAGCCCTAATCTCAGATTATTTGGCAACACCAATTTTAATCTATATGACTAAACCTTTTGGTAAAGAAAAGAAGTAGGCAGGTGATAATCTGCCTCTACTTTTTTCAGCAGATCCCACATTAACTAAAATATAATTTTATAGTATATTCTAATTAGCCAATACCATCTTTATTTTTTATATTGGGAAAGAAACTCTCTACATAGAGTTGTGAAAAATAGGAAAATAGAGGAAGAGAAAAAAACTTTTACTCTTTCAAACAAAAAGGTAAAAATAAAAAATGAGTTCTTCTATCCATGAAAAAGATAATTTTATATGGGGTATAAAATCCAAAGTATATAAGTTTATCAGAGCACTACCTTTAATATCTAAAATTTTGGATAGAGAAAACAGAGGTATTTTACAACTCTCAACATATCTATCAAAGGAAAAAAATATTTTAGATCTTGGCTCCGGAACAGGAAACACAGCGGAACTTTTAAAAGAGTTTAATGTTATATCAACAGATCTCAACTTTGGTATGTGTAAAATATCCAAAAAAGTATCAGATATAGCAATATGTTGTAATCTATTAAATATCCCTTTTCAATCATCATCTTTGGAGGCTGTTGTAGCCGTTGGAGTTTCTGAATATATTGAAGATCTTTCTCTTTTTATAAAGGAGATAAAGAGAGTTTTGGCAAATGAAAGCCTTTTAATTATGAGTTCATCTCCAAAATCTATCTTCTCATATTTGAGAAAGGTAACAGGAAATAAAATTTTTTTGAGAGATAAGAAGGATATAGTTGGAAAGCTCGAAAAAGAGGGTTTCTTTTTGATAAAAAGTAATAAAATTGCTTCTACTCAAGATCAGTATCTGTTTAAATTAAGAAAGTAACTTCTGTATCAACATATAAAATCAACCTGAGCTTGATACAACTACTCAAGATCCAAATCTCCTATATAGCAGTGGGATAAAAAGCCAGCTAGCCTCCGCTCCTCAAACCTTTTTTATATTGAGCTTCTTTTTTATGACTTTTTCAGTAGATCATAAATAAAGTTATAGATTTATTTCAAAAAATAGCTTATTATATTATTTAGACAAGTATAAAACTTTCAACTATTGAAAAAAGACACTTTAGATTTAAATAATTAAAGATCAAGATTAACCTATTTTACATAGATTAATGCTGATCAATAATAAACTCTATATTATATTAAACTAAAGTTATAATTTAAAATCCTATTTATATCATAGTCAAAAGATATTGGTTATGATTATATTAGTTTTACTTACATCAGGGGGTAATAATATGGAAAATTTAATTTTTAACAAAGGTTCAGAAGGAAGAAAAGGTTATACTCTGCCAAAATGGGAAGAGGAGTATAAAGTTGATCTGGATAGCAAGTTTTTAAATGAGGAAGCCCCAAACCTGCCGGAAATGAGTGAACTTGAGGTTTTAAGACATTTTGTAAACCTTTCAACTTTAAATCACCATGTTGAGAAGGGATTTTATCCTCTTGGTAGTTGCACAATGAAGTATAATCCTAAAATAAATGAGAATGTAGCAAACCTTGAAGGGTTTTCTCAAATTCATCCTTTACAACCGGAAGATACAGTTCAAGGTGCTTTGGAACTTTACTATAAGCTACAAAAGATATTGGAAGAGGTTAGTGGTTTTGATGAAGTAAGTCTTCAATCTGTTGCAGGAGCACACGGAGAATGGACAAGCTTGAAGGTAATTAGAGCGTATCATAAGAAAAAAGGGAACAATAAAACAAAAGTTATTATACCCGATACAGCACACGGAACAAACCCTGCATCCATTACTTTGGCAGGATACAAAGTTGTTGAATTAAAATCCAACGAAGACGGCTTAGTAGATATTGATGATTTAAGAGAAAAGTTTGATGATGAAGTAGCTGCTTTTATGATTACAAATCCAAACACACTTGGTCTTTTTGAATCACAGATTGAGGAGATTGCAAATATTGTGCATGCTAAAGATGGTCTTCTATATATGGACGGAGCCAATATGAATGCTCTCGTAGGAATTATGAAGCCTGCGGAAATGGGATTTGATGTAATGCACTACAATCTTCATAAAACCTTTTCAACTCCCCATGGAGGTGGAGGTCCGGGAGCAGGACCTATTGGGGTTGTAAGCAAATTAAAAGAGTTTCTACCTTCTCCAAAAGTGATTAAGGAGATGAATGGAGATAAAGAGATATACAGATTTGATTCTGAAAATCCTCTATCAATAGGTAAAGTTCACAGTTTCTACGGAAATTTTAGTATATTGGTTAGAGCATATACATATCTTCTAATGCTCGGTAGAGACGGCCTGGAAAGAGTTAGCAAAAACTCTATAATAAATGCAAACTATGTAAAAAAAGAGCTTGAAGGTTACTACAACCTACCATACAAACAACATTGTATGCACGAAGTAGTATTTTCCGGATCAAACTTTTTAGATTATGGAGTAAAAACTTTAGATATTGCTAAAAGATTATTGGACTTTAATATTCACGCTCCAACAATATATTTCCCTCTTTTAGTTAATGAAGCTATGATGATTGAGCCTACTGAAACTGAAAGTAAGGAGGTTCTTGATAGGTTTATTGATGTGTTGAAGAAGATTTCAAAAGAAGCAAAAGAAAATCCGGAGATTGTTAAAAATGCACCTGTAACAACACCGGTTAAAAGATTGAATGAAGCATTAGCAGCTAAAAAGCTTGAGGTTAAATATTAGCGGTATATATCTTGTTCTGTACTGGCTCAATCTTAGGGGAGAACCAGTACAGAATGAGAACTATTTTTGATTAATAACAAGTAAAAAAGCGTAAATAGTTTACACACTCTTATTGCTTTTAAAGTTTGTTAAGTTCCCTTATCTCTTCTCCCATACTTTCTTTGGTTTGAATTAAATCCATTATTAGGATTTGTAATACTTCTTCTTTATAGCCAACGGTGAGTGTATGAGCAGTAGCGGTATAAAAAGCTATAAACTTTAAGCCTACTATATTGTTATATAACGGTGTTGATATTAGTTATTTCATTTTTTCATTTCTTATTGTTAAACTTATAAGTTTGTAACCATTGTCTGTTCGTAAAAACTCATAATGGTTTTGTGTAAATTCTTGTTTATCCTTGTGATTAATTATTATTGACATTGTAGGGTAAATCCAATCCTTTGATTCTCCACAATTATTGTAGTATTTATCAAACTCTACATCTCCAAACATAAAAGGATTTAATCCTCCCTTAGAAATGAAATAATCCGTTTCTGGTTGTAATATTTCTAACAATCCATTTTTCAGAATTGTAAAGTTCTCTCTAATCAGTTTTTCTTTCTTAGTTTTTGCCCAACCATTTTCAGATTCCCAAGTTATAGTATCATGAGAAACTTTAATTAACTTTTCAATAGTTATATTATTCAATAGTTCTTTTGTTATCCATTGTTTAAATTCTTTTTCAAATTCGACAAAGGAATAGTAATTGCCATCAAAAGCTAAGAATGATTTTCTTCTAGTGTCTGAATGAGGTTTTTGAGTCTTTTCAAGCGTGAAAAAGTTTAATGGTTTATCATATTGGAAGTTTTCAATGAGAACATTATTGGCTGTGTCGATTAAAACTTTTTGCCCTCCTTTCCAACTATAATGATTACAACCTGATTTTTTATGTTCATTCCAATATTTTTTTTCAGCTCCTTTGAGAGCCCGTATCAGTCCATTGTGTGTTCTAGAAAGGTCATCATATATTGCTGGAATTGCAATGTTTCCGTTTTTGTCAAACATTCCGACTTTACCTGTTTTTTTGTCTTTAAACCTTATAAAGCCTTCACTTTCACAGTCAACAGTATTATCAAAAATATACAAACTATTATTTCCAAATTTCTTACCTGATTTAGATAAATAATAGGTGTCATATTTATCATTATTTTCCTCCATAACAGCAATGATATTTACAAATCTTCTTGCAATAGTAAACCCCATAAATTTGGGTGTAATCATTACTTCATTTTTTGAATTTTTGAACCCCATTAAGTTAGATTCTTCATTCCAAAAAGGAGTCCATACCTCATTGTTTTGAGCAAAAGTTAATTGCCCAATCAATAGTAGAAAATATGTTATAATTACTGGTTTCATTCTAATAATAGCTAAAGAACCGGGTGTAAAAATAGTTCCTTGCTTTGCGTAGTAAATTGGCAAGTATTGTTTTTTACACCATGTTAGCCACCGTTTTACTATTTATTTAATTCATACCACTCTTCTTTTAAAATTCCGTAACTAACAGAATCATAATATTTACCCTTTAGAATTCTAGCTTTTCTATATTCTGCTTCTTTTTTAAATCCTAATTTTTCAGCAAGTTTCATCATACCTATATTACCTGACCAAGTACTAAGACCAATTCTAACTAATTCAGGATGATCAATAAACACTTCATTAATCCATAATTTTAAAGCTTGATAACCGATTCCTTTATTCCATAAATTTTCATCATAAATACCAATACCAACCTCTATCCAATTTGTTTCTTTAGACTTCCAATAACAATTTACAGTTCCTATTAATTTATTTGTTTCTATATCAGCAATAACTTTTCTACCACTAAACGGTTTTTGATTATTTTCTAATTTATTTTTTACATTTGATATGCAATCTTTAATTTCTTGTTCACTATCATCTGGAAGGTAAGGAGCATCATATTCTTGCCATTTATTCTCTGGTCTTAAATACATCTCATAACTTGGTAAATCTTCCAATGTAAATTCTCTAAGTTTTATTTTCAT
>PDON01000004.1 GCA_002742935.1 Candidatus Cloacimonadota bacterium
CGTTCTAGCCTCATTAAAGATTCTAGGACTGTTTTTATAAGGGTATTGATACTATCTCCTTCTAAACTATTAAGGAAAAGCTCTAGACTTTTTTCAAATTTTTGCTTAATCTTATTCATAGTGTCTCCTCTCTAAATTTTGTTAGTTAGTTGGTTATTAGAGAGAGATATTAAACTTATGTGAGGAAGTCAATATTTTTTGACTTCTTCTACATAAGTAGACACAATTTAATATACACTACCAGTTTAAAAGTAATAGTTAAGAGAACAAGTTATAAAGAAAATAGCAATTATCAGAATAAAAAAAGCCCCAAATCTTGGGGCTTTAATTTTGTTAGGAAAACTCTTAGAAAGTTAATCTAAGCGCATTTTGAAGATTTCTAATAGTTAGAAGTGCTTCAGCTCCACTAACAGGGTTAGAAATTCCAAATCTACCATCCATTTCAGCTTTCATAATACCTCTCGTTGCACAAACAGCAATAGCGTTATAAGCGTAGTGATCTGTTCTTACATCCGGAAACATGGAGTTACTTTCGCCAAAATATTTTGTGTAAAGAGATTCATCATTACTAATGATTGCTAAAACTCTTAAGAGCATAGTGGCAAATTCAGCTCTTGTAATTTTTGAGTCAGGATTGAATTTATGATCAGGAGAAACTTCCATAACTCCGTTCTCAATTACCTGCTCAATCCAACTTTTAGCCCAGTTTTTATCAATGTCAGTCACAACATCAGCTTTCACAATTTTATCAGCTTCAAATTTCATAGGGTCTTTAGGAGCATTGAAACTATTGTTATACTTCTTCTTTTCCTTTTTGTCTAGAACATCATTTATCTTCATCTCTTCAACAAAAAGAACAGCTATCTCGCCTCTTCCAACCTTATCCATTACGGCAACTTTTTTGCCTACTCTGGTACCCGGTTTTGCTCTCTCTATCATTTGAACTATTTCCCACTGCTTATTTGCTTCTGTAGCATAGTGATTTTTTAGCTCAACAACTTTAGAAAATGATAATTTAGCGTTAGTAAAATCAAAACCACCTTTTTGAGCAATACCTCTAAAATAGTAAGCTTCTGCTAAGCTTTTATCATCTCTCTGCTCTTTTGCCAGTTCAATAGCATCATTAAAGTGCTCAACAGCATCTTCTAGCCAATCACCCTCTTTTCCCTTATTTAAAAGGTATAAAGTTCTGCCAAAACAGGTATAGTTTAAAGGAAGCTTATCGTTAAGATCTATTGCTTTTTCAGCATTATCTATTGCTTTTTCCTTTTTCCCTTTAACACCGTAGTAGAGAGCTAATCCTGCATAAGCTCCAGCTTTTTCTTTCTCTTTCCATTTAATCTTAATAGCATCCTCAAACTCTAACTTGGCCTTTTCATACTTTTCTTGATTAAAAAGTTTCATACCCATAATAATATGACTTTCAGGAGAATCTAGAACAGATTTAGAGTCTCTTGTTTTGGGGGATGAACAAGCTGTAATAAAAAGCAAAGTGAAAACTATAAGTAAAGAAAATATTTTTTTCATATTTAAAACTCCATAACTTTTATACTAAAATATAAATTTTCTACCTAATGATAAGTATAACTCTACACTCTCTTAGGAAATTAATTTTTTCTGCCAAATCCTTAATTTTTTTAGCATCATTTTCAGATATAATAACATCTGTTGAATTAGTTCCTGTAATATCAATAGCCTTAATAACCAAAGGATTATCTCCAACTCTTGGATTTCCTGCAGCCTTACTAATATCTTTAAGGTATCCAACCATACCTTGTTCAACAGCAAAATTTCTTGAAACAAAGGCAGATCCATAAACTTCTCTACCTTCAGGATCTAAAACCTTAGGAGCTAAAGCTGGTCTCAAAGAAAGAGCTGAACAATCAATTACTAAACCTGTGTAAGGTCCATCAACTTGAGGTAGTGTGTTGTAAGATGTGTTAACAGGCGTTCCTGAACTATTTCCGTCATCTGCAAATTGAGCATCTTTCAATATGAGATCTGAAAGCTCTCCGTTTAAACTCATCTCAACAGTAACTTCAATAGAACCGTCATCCATATATGCTATATTGGCAACTCTAAAGGCTCTTGCTATACCCTCTGTTTTAGATCTTATTACATCGCTTTTAACCATATAATCTTCTATGGAGGTTTCTGATGATACATACATACCTTTCACTGTTGCTATAAGATCCTTTATAGCATAGAGTTTCCCCATAGTAATTGCTTGCATTCTTTTCATTGCAGGGTTGTTTGTATTTTCATTTCCAATACCAATACCCGTAGCTGTAATTACTCCTCTTTCAGCATCAATTGTTCCGCCAAATAGGGAACAGATCATTATAATCATAAGAAAACTAATTTTCTTCATAATTACTCCTTAAATTATTTACTTTATCTTAATCATTAATTTAAAAAACAGATATTTAAAATACCGTGATTTGTCTCACACTATCTCAATCCCTTAGCTCTGTCTCTCCTTCTATTCCATTCAACCCAAAAACTTTTTTCATCTTTATCATTTTTAGAGAAAGTTCCTGCTGAAGTTACATTTCCATTTTTATCAAAAGATATTTCTTGCATATTCTTAACTATGTAAACCCATTCTTTTAATGAAACCTCTTTGGGCCCGCTTATCTGCTTTGGTTTCAAACTCTTTGTTTTAGGTTTAAAATCGTTAACACTTCTAGGAACAATAGTTTCAGGATTTTTTGAGTTTGTGAGCTTTACTTCTCCATGATATACTTTCATTCTGGTAGTGCCATCATTACTTCTTGAAACTCTAAAATTTGTTCCGGTAATTGCAGCAGAGCCAACACCTGATTCAAATTCAAATTCACTATCCTCATCGCTAGAGTTAACCTGTGCCCAAATATCTCCTTCTTCAAGTTTTATTTTTGTTTTTTCGGTTTTATTTTCTAAAAGCTCTTCATAGAGAGATATGAGATCTATTGTTGTCTTTGGTGCTAATCTTATAATATCCATACCTTTTAGTTCCAATTCAGCTCTGGATTTTATCATAGTTTTATAAGACTCTTTAGATTTAACCTTACCATCAAGCTTTACTTCTTGATCAAACTCTTTTGAGGATAGTGTTTTTTTCTTAACTACTCCGTCAACATAGGTTACTTTTCCTTTTTCATCTGTAGCTTTACTATCTTTTAACGGGGTTTCTTTTACTGTAAGGGAGTCAATATTTGTAAGAGAGTCGTTGCTCTCAAAAGTGTTATCTTCTGAAAAGAGATCACTTCCTAAAAGTGTAAAAGATATAATTAAAATAGATAAAATAGTTTTCATATGATTAGCCCATTATTTAAGTTTGATAATTTATAAAGCTTATTTGTTGTATAACAAGGTCTCTATTTTGTATAATTTACACAAACCAATTATTGTATGATAAAATATACTTCTCAATTTTTGTGAAAGATCGTCTTGTTTCACAACAGTTGCGTATTTTCAAAAAATTATAAACCAAAGTTACAGTTTCTTTAAGATATCGATTATAATTTTTACAACATTAAGCAACCATAATTATTAATATGTAAGAAAAGATATTTGTTGTCAATCTAAAAATAATAACCTTTTAATTGGTAATTATAGAAGATTATGTATAATCTATCTTTAATCTTTAAGTTGTTATCAATAATTATACTAATCTTTATCATTTTGAAAAAAGATCTTAATCATGTTCTATTTTAAGTATATTTTGAGGAATGAAACTTCTACACTCCTAAACTTTTAAACTTTTCTCTCACAATCTCTTTTATAGAGCTTGATCCACTCATAGTTATCTTTATATTTGAATCTTTTTGGGTGTTTTTTAACCCTACTCTTATAGATTCAATGTACTCCTTATCAAGTAAAGAGATTGCTTCCATAAGTATATCAGCCGAAATATTATAGCTGTTTTTAACCCCTAAGATATCCATAATTTTAACCATTTGATCCAAAAACTTCTCCTCAATATCTGAAGGTAATGTTGTTACAAATGTATTTAGATATCTTTGGGTATTTGTGAAAGATCCCCCTGTTTCCATGTGAAATGATGCCGGCATAATCAAAAATGCATTCATGGCTGTATCTGTAAAAAATGTTTCCCAAACTATAAGCTTATCTTGAGCTTTTAATTTTAGTTCATCATTTTTTATAGGATCCTCATTTAAGATGTATATATTTCTTCTTTCTGAATTCCCAAATTTTTCTATAAGATCACCATCTTTTTTTGGAATATCTATACCAAATTTACTCTTTACAGATTCAATATACTCTTTAGAGTCAATATCTTTGTAGCCTACTCCCATATCATAGGTTACTCCCATATCAAATATACCTTGAGAATTTGGATCAGCTTTAAGGGTTATAACTCCCGATGAGCTTTTCCCAAGTTTTCCCGTTAGTATGTTTAAGTTTAGTAACTCTCTGGAGCTTTCAGAACTTAAATGTAGTTCTGAAGATACTGATATGGCGTTATTTTCATTATTGTACTCTTTTAGAAAACTTAGAGCATCTTTATAATCTATACCAATGGAATCAAAACTAATATTTTCCTTTAATAACTCATTTTTGTAGCTATCAAACTCAGGGTATTTTTCAAGGAAAAGACCGTTTGTAAGATTCTCTTTAACGGTTAAAAAATTTAGTGCTTTTATAAATTTATACAGAGATTTTACCTCTATAGTTTTATCAACTCTTTTGGAAAGCTTATTATCAACCTTTTCATCAATGTATATTACTTTCGTTCCGTTAAATCTTGCATTATTAATCTTATACCATACTACAGGATTGCTTTCCTGTATTGATCCTCCAAATATATATATTTTCCCTGCCTCTTCAATTTCATCAAAAGATGAGTTGTTAAATGAGTTGTACCTATACCCTAAAGCTTTATCTTTTCCCATATAGTGGAATGATGAAATATTAGGAGTTTTAGCTCCAAATCTTGCAAGTTTTTGGAAAAGGTAGAGATTTTCATTACTGTTTGACCCTCCTCCAAAGAAGAAATCTTCGTGAGGATCTTTAATTGTTTCAGTAATTATAGAGTAAGCTTTCTCAAAGCTGATAGGCTCAAATTTACCTTCACTATTTTTAAGTAATGGAGTGGTTATTCTCTTAGGACTGTTCAGATACTCATAACCAAATTTAGGATATTTACATATATTTTTATCTTGGTTTATCTCTCCCTCTGCACCCGTACAACTATTAAAGAAATATCCTCTATGATGAAGAGATATTTCACAACCTACAGAACAGTAGTTACATATTGTTTTTATAGATTCATTTTTAAATGGTCCCGGTTTAAATGTTGTATTTTCTCCTATAGCACCGGTAGGACAGATATCTATACATAATCCGCATGAATCACAATTTGTATTTTGTAGTTCCTTACCCATTGAAGGGGCTATAAATGTTTCAAAACCTCTTCGAACAAATCCTAAAGCGTTTGCTCCTACAACCTCATTACACACTCTTACACATTTACCACAAAGAATACATTTGTTATTATCTATCTCAATAAGTGGATGTGAGTGGTCAACCTCATACCTTTTAAATGAGCCTACAAACTTTTTCTGTTCTGCTCCATACTCATCACAATATTTTTTTAGATCACATATAAACAGTTCATTACAACCACACTCTAAACATCTTTGGGTTTCATCGTGAGCTGTTTCTAAATCATAACCAAGCTCTACCTCATTAAAGTTTAATCTCTTTTCAGGAGCTAAAACAGGCATTTCATTTCTTATTTTACCTATAAAACTTGATCCTACATCTTTTTTAAGATCATAATCAAAATTATCTTTCCTGCTATAAAATTTCTCCTTTAAACCTGTAGGTTTTTCTCCTGAAAGATATTTATTGCAACTGTCAGCTGCCAATCTTCCCTGAAATATGGCTTCAATAAGTGTTGCAGGACCTGTAACACCATCTCCTGCACTAAAAATTGATTCTACATTGGTTTGTAAAGTTTTAGGATCTGCTGAAATGTTACCCCATCTGTTAAGTTCAAATTTATCATTTTCAAGATGATCATTTATATCGCTTTCAAAATCCACAACAGTTTTTTGTCCAATGGCAGCTAGAACAAAATCAAGTTTAAGATCATACTCAGAACCCTCTACAGGAATAGGTCTTCTTCTCCCTGAGCTATCCGGTTCTCCAAGCTCCATTTTAATAAGTTTTAAACTTTCCATTCTGCCATTTTCATTAATGTTTACTTTAATAGGGTTGGTTAGAAAAAGATACTCAACGCCTTCAAGTTTACTTTCATGGATCTCAATCTTATTTGCCGGCATCTCACTTTCTGTTCTTCTGTATATAATATAGACTTTTTTAGCTCCACATCTCATTGCAGATCTACAGCAATCCATAGCAGTGTTACCACCGCCCACAACAGCTACAGTTTTACCTTTAAAGTTAAACTTCTCTCCTGAAAGTTCCATTTTCATAAGGTAATCAATACCTGAAAGAACACCTTCAGCGTCATCATTTTCGCACCTTAACTTGGTTCCTCCTTGAGATCCTATTGCTAAAATAATACTATCATAATCTTTTTTTAGGTTCTTGTATAAAATATCCCTACCAAGTTTTTTGTTATAGTGTATATTTACGCCCATATTTTCAATAGTTTTTATCTCAAGATCAAGAAGTTTGTTGGGAAGTCTATATTCAGGGATTCCGTATCTTAACATTCCGCCACCATGAGGGTGTGCATCAAAAATATCTACAGTATGACCGTTTTCTCTTAGATAGTAAGCAGATGAAAGCCCTGCAGGTCCGGCTCCTATAATTGCAACCTTCTTACCACTCTCGTGACTATTTTTACCTTTGTATCCTCCGTTATATTGAAGATCAATATCGGCAGCAAATCTTTTGAGATAATCTATACCAACACCGTTTTCATCTATAAGCGTTCTTCTACAAGCAGCTTCACAAGGTCTTACACATACCCTTCCACAGATAGCCGGAAGTGGATTCTTCTCCTTAATAAGTTTAATGGCATCTGTATACATCCCTTTATCAATTAAAGCTATATACCCTTGTACATCTACTCCGGCAGGACATGTTGTTGTACATGGTGCAACACAATCGGCATAGTGGTTACTTACCATAAGCTCTAAGGCTGTTTTCCTAGATTTCCTAATCTCATCACTCTGGGTAGTAACAATCATATTGTTAGAAACTTTTGTTGAACATGAAGGTTGCAATCCTCTCATACCCTCAACTTTAACTACACAAATAAAACATGATGAGAATGGCTTTAATCTTTTATCATGACATAGTGTAGGGATCTCTATCATATTCCTTTTTGCAACATCTAAAATAGTTTCACCCTCAAAAGCAAAAACATCATTACCATCTATATTTAAACTAATCTGTTTCATAATAAACCCCTAATTAACACTAATTGCTTTAAATCTACATGCTGTTACACAAGCTCCACACTTGATACACTTATTTTCATCTATTTTGTGTACAGTTTTTGCTTTTCCGTCAATAGCATTAACGGGACATACTCTAAGACATGCAGTACAGCCTACACATTTGTCAGAGGTAACTTTGTATGTTAGTAGTTTAGTACAGCTTTTTGCAGGACATCTTTTTTCTGTAATATGGGCAAGATACTCATCTCTATAATATCTTAATGTTGTTAGTACAGGGTTTGGAGCTGTTTGTCCTAATCCACATAGAGATGAATTTTTAATATTATGTGCTAACTCCTCCAATGTGTCGAGATCTGAAAGTTCACCTCTACCTTCAGTTATCTTTTCCAAAATCTCCAACATTCTTTTAGTTCCTATTCTACAGAATGTACATTTGCCGCAACTTTCTTGCTGAGTAAATGTTAGGAAAAATTTTGCAACATCAACCATACAGGTGGTTTCATCCATAACAATCATACCACCTGATCCCATAATTGCACCGGTTCTTATGAGAGAATCATAATCAACTTTAGTGTCTGAAAGATCTGCAGGGATACACCCCCCCGAAGGTCCTCCAAGCTGAACAGCCTTAAACTTTTTATCACCTTGAATACCGCCACCAATGTTTAGTACAATATCTTTAATAGTAATACCCATTGGAACCTCAACAAGCCCCGATTTTTTTACCTTACCCGCAAGAGCAAAAACCTTTGTACCCTTAGATTTCTCTGTTCCCAGTGAGTTGTACGCTTTTGCTCCATTTCTTATTATCCAAGGTATATTAGCGTATGTTTCTACATTGTTTATATTTGTTGGTTTCCCCCAAAGACCTTTTTCTGCCGGAAATGGTGGTCTTTTGCTTGGCATTCCTCTTTTACCCTCAATAGATCCTATAAGGGCTGTCTCCTCTCCACATACAAAAGCTCCGGCTCCCTCCTTTACATAGAGGTCAAAACATACCCCTTTTTTGCCAAATATATCTTTTCCCAATATATTTTTTTCTCTTGCCTGTTCTATGGCAATATTTAATCTTTTTATTGCTAAAGGGTACTCAGCTCTACAATATATTACTCCTGAATCTGAACCAATGGCCAATCCACATAGTAGCATACCCTCAATTACTGCGTGAGGATCACCTTCAAGAACAGATCTATCCATAAATGCACCAGGATCACCTTCATCGGCATTACATATTACATACTTTTTATCTGAACTGCTTTTATAAGCAAGTTCCCACTTTATTCCGGTAGGGAAACCTCCACCTCCTCTACCTCTAAGACCGGACTCTTTGATTATCGCTATAATATCTTCGCTTGTTTTATTGCTATCTATTATACTTTTTACGCCCTTGTATCCATCTCTTTCTATGTAATGATCAATATTTTCAGGATCTATATATCCACAATTTTTAAGTACTATTTTATTTTGACTGTCAAGATAACTTTTTTCGGAGCCAAACTCTTTAGAGTATACAATATTCTCCTCCAAAGGTTTATCGTTTTTTATATGGTAATCAATAATTTTATCTATGAGTTTGGTGTCTACTTCGCCATAAATTACAGATGAGTTTTTACTTTTAACCTCAACCAAAGGCTCTTTATAACACATCCCTATACAGCTTGTCTTACTTAGTTTAAACAGCGAATCATTCTCTATACTTTCCAGTTTTTCATAAATCTTATTTGCACCCGCCGCTATTCCGCAACTTCCAAGACCAACTATTACTTCATACTTTGACATAGAGTTCTCCTAAGATTCCATCCTTTTTATATTTCTAACAATTTTAACAGCCTTATCTCCGGTAAGTTTTCCATAGGTTTCATTACCAATCATCATAACGGGAGCTAGAGAGCAACATCCTAAACATGCCACAGATTCAAGGGTGAAAATCCTATCTTCCGTTGTTTCTCCATCTTTAACACCTAAATGCAACATGAGTGCGTTGGTTAATTTTTTTGCGTCTTGAACATGACATGCGGTTCCGTGGCACACCTTTATAACATGTTTTCCTACCGGTTCCAATCTAAATTGAGCGTAGAAGGTTGCAACCCCAAAAAGATCTGAAAGCTCTATGCCTAATTTTTGGGATGAATACTCTAAAGCGGACTCAGGAAGATACCCGTAAATACTCTGTATCTCTTGAAGAAGAGGAATAATAGTTCCTGATTTATCTATATATTTATTGGTTATCTCTTTGACTCTTTCCAGATCAACTGTTTCATTGTTTGTAAGTGGTGGTCGTTTACTTTTTACTCTTTCTATTCTCATCTACCTACCTCTTCCCAAAAGATTAATTATAGGTTGGAGAACAAAGATATAGTTTTCATCATGATTTTTCAAGAGAAAAAGGGGGTAGTCTGTGATCAATATCATAATAATTGGATGTTTAAGCCTGTATGAAGAGTGATTAAAACCATAACATGAGAAATATTTCTGTTTTTTACTCCTTTATTTTGTTATATTTATATCAAGATTGTAGAAAATCAAACAATATTAGGAGTTCTCTATGGTTCCTACACCGGATGCTATACCAGTCAACTGGCTTTGGTTTCAAAGTTTACTAATCTTAACCTTCACTATTCATATGCTTTTGATGAATGCTCTTTTAGGAACATCTTTAATAAGTTCTTACAATTTTCTCAAAAAAAGGAAGGATAATCAGGTAGCTAAAACAATACCTACTTTAATTGCTTTAACTGTTAATTTTGGAGTTCCTCCTCTTCTGTTTGTTCAGGCTTTATATGGGCAGTATTACTATTCAAGTTCAATAGTTATGGGAATACCTTGGTTTTTGATAATTCCTTTCATAATTGTAGGTTATTACGGAGCATATATCTATGTTCTAAAAAGAAAAATTTCGCCTGTGTTTTCGGGTGTAAGTATAGTTGTCTCATCTATAATCTTACTCTATATAGGATTTATGATGACAAATAATTTTACTTTAATGGTAAATCCTGATACTTGGAAGGTATATTTTGAAACTCCTTCGGGTAATTTTTTAAATCTCGATGATCCCAGCTTATTTCCAAGATATATACATTTTGTTGTTTCTGCTGTTGCCGTAGGTGGTTTGTGGAGAGCTGTATATGCGAGACTTAAGAAGGGGGATGAATCAGTTATAAAGAATGGATTAAAAATTTTTTCTTACGCAACTATGGTTCAAATAGTTATAGGTCTATGGTTCTTCTTCTCATTGCCAAGAGATATCTATATGGAGTTTATGGGAGGTAATCTTATTGCTACAATAATATTTTCACTAGGCTTTGTACTAGCTCTAGTTTCTATTTTTGTTTCTATAAGGGGTTATTACAAAACAACTATTATTACTGCTTTGGTAACAATTATTACCATGATAGCTCAGAGAGAGTATCTTCAATTTTTCTATTTAAAAGGGTACTCCCCTTCATCGTTAGAAGTTACCAATGAGCATGGTTCTCTTGTAATGTTTCTGGTAACCTTTTTAGTAGGTGTTTACCTTATTTACTATATGATTTCACTTATGTTAAAATCTAAGAGGGAGGCATAGATGAACTATCCCATATGGCAGATTCCGGAAGTTGGCGGATCTATTTTAATAGCAATAGTTGCAATAACTCATGTTTTTATAGCTCATCTTGCTGTAGGTGGCGGACTCTTTTTGGTTTTAACCGAAAGAAAGGGTATGAAAGAGAAGAATGAGGGTATTATTTCTTACGTAAAGAGACACACAAAGTTTTTCCTTCTTTTAACAATGGTTTACGGAGGTATGACCGGAGTAGGTATATGGTGGGTGATTTCTCTGATTTCTCCTAGAGGTACGTCAACTCTCATACATAACTATGTTTTTGGTTGGGGTACAGAGTGGGTCTTTTTTATAGGTGAAATTGTAGCCCTTTTAATCTACTACTATAGATTTGATAAAATGGATAGAAAAGATCATCAAAAAATAGGTTGGTTGTACTTTATTTTTGCTTGGCTCTCTCTATTTATAATAAATGGTATAATAGGTTTTATGCTTACACCGGGAGAGTGGCTTGAAACAAAAGATTTCTGGCATGGTTTTTTCAACCCTTCATTTTTTCCTGCTCTATTTTTTAGAACTGCTATTGCTATTATGCTTGCAGGTCTTTTTGCTCTTGTTACGGCAATTAGAACAGAGGATAAAGATCTTAAATATAATTTAATAAATTATAGCCTAAAGTGGTTGTATCTACCATTCTTTGTGATTATTCCTACTGCATTTTGGTATTTTTCCGTAATTCCTGAGGAAAGTAAAGTAAATCTTCTGGAGTTCTCAAACAGAGTTGATATAAACTTTTATGTTTTGGCAATATCAACTATTGGAATCTTATTTTTAGGTTTAGTTTTTCTTTTAAGAAGGATACCTGTTTTACACTATGTTGCAATGGTACTTCTTTTGGCAACAGGTCTTTCATGGATGGGAGGATTTGAGTATTTGAGAGAGATAGCAAGAAAACCTTATGTTATTTATAACTATATGTACTCTAACTCTATTTTAAAATCTGATGTAGAAAAGCTTAATAAAGAGGGTTTTTTGAAAAATTCAGATTGGAGTAAGATAAAAGAGGTTAATAAAACAAATCTTGTTGAAGCAGGAAAAGAACTATTTGCATTTCAATGTATGAGTTGTCATACATATAATGGATACAACGGTATATATAAGAGAACGGAATCATTAACCGAAAGAGGTATTGAAGCTTTACTTACAGGTCTTGGTAAAACAAATAGGTATATGCCTCCATTTGTTGGTACAGAGGTAGAGAGGAAAGCTTTAAGTGCTTATCTTGCAAGAGATCTACATGGAAGATCTATTGTTGAAGATAAGGAGATTGAGGTTGATAAAGAGGAGGTTTCTCCGTCATATTTTGATTCTGACAGTTCTAAATATGCTCTTTTTGCTTTCAATGATCTTGGTATGCACTGTATATCCGATAACGACAAATTCTGGTCTTTCCTTCCTCCGGCAAACTCTATGCTTGCTCAACTTATAAAGAGGGGAGAGAAACCTGAAATTATAACAGAGGGTGTTGAGATAAGATTCAGAGCACAGGAGGATTATTCTAACCCTTCTCAATATGTTGATTTTTGGGATTATAGTGAAGTTGTTTATGGAAAGAAATTGGATAAGAACATTGGTCTTAAAGGAGCTTCTATTGAGGGTGAAATGCATAAAGATCCAAATTTTGATGGTTTTTCCGTTCATGCTGTTCCTGTAACGCCTTACAGAAAAGAAGGGAAATTTAACCCTTATCCTGTTTTTACTATTGAGGCTTACAGTAAGGAGAGTGGAGAGCTTCTTGCAACTACAAAGGTTGTAGCTCCTACCTCAACTGAAATTGGATGTAGAAATTGTCATTCAGGTGATTGGAGATGGAATGGTAAGGCCGGTCTTTCTGATGAAACATCTACAAATATTTTGAGAGCTCATGATAGAATAAATAATACTAATCTTGAAGAGAGAGCTTTAAATGGAGAACCAATGTTATGTCAAAGTTGTCATGAAGATCCTGCTCTAGGTACAAAAGGTGATGTTGATAGATTAAATTTCTCAACAGCAATTCATGGCTTTCACGCTCAATATTTGGCAGGAACAGGTGTTGGTGCTTGTAATCTTTGTCATCCTTCAAATCCAAAGGGAAGAAGTTCATGTTCAAGAGGTTATCATGATTTAATAGGTTTGAATTGTACTGATTGTCATGGTAATATTGAGGATCATGCAATCTCTCTATTAAAGATGGAGGAGATAAAGAAGAAGAAAAGTGCATCTAAACTACTTTCTACTCTTGAGCCGACTAAAGTTTCAAGTAAGAGTCAGGTTAACCCTAGAATGGCATGGCTTAACGAACCTGATTGTTTAAGTTGTCATAAAGGGTTTGATCATACTCAGGAAAGTTTTAATCCTGATAGTTTCAATAAATGGGCTCCGGGGTTTACTGCTCTTTATAGAAATAGAACTGATGGAATGGGTGTTATGTGTGTTACATGCCATGGAGCTCCTCACGCAGTTTACGGTGGTGTAAATAAGTATGGTGAAAACAGAGATAATCTTCAACCAATGCAGTATCAGGGAATATCCGGTCCAATTGGTAAGGAAAACAATTGTAGAATATGTCATACTGTTGATATGAAAGTTAGTGGGCATCATAAAAATATGCTTAAAAACTAAGTAGGGGTTGCTAAAAAAGATTAGAGTGTTTTGTTTAATAGCTTATATGGTAGCTTAAAATAAACTGCAAGATTTTAAATGACAGCTATCGAAAAGTATACGGTTATAGTATAAGATAAAGAGGCAATGGAACAATAATCCAGTTTTATTGCCTCTTTGTTAAAACAAGTTTTTTTATATTTTAAAACTAATTGAAAACCTTTTTACCACTCTTTTTTAAACTTATTGAGTTGGTCACAACTGAAACAGATGATAGTGCCATTGCAGCTCCTCCTATTACAGGGTTCAAAAAACCAAAGGCTGCTAAAGGGACTCCAAGCATATTGTATAAAAATGCCCAAAATAGATTCTGCTTTATTTTTCTAATTGTAAGGTGTGAAAGTTTTATAGAGGAAGCTATTAGACCCAGATTTCCTTTTACAAGTGTTAGATCTGCACTCTCCATAGCTATATCTGTTCCATTTCCCATTGCTATGGATAAATCACTTGATGCAAGAGCAGGAGTATCGTTTATTCCATCCCCTGCCATTGCCATAACTTTGCCACTCTTTTGGAGAGTTCTTATTTTTAAGGCTTTCTCTTCCGGTTTCAGCGAAGCAAATATGTTTTCTGGTTTAATATTAGCTTCTTTACCAATTTCAAGAGCTGTTTCTCTATTATCTCCGGTTAACATATAAACTTCAATACCAAGATCTTGAATCTTTCTTATAGCTTCCACAGATGTAGGTTTAATTTTATCTGAAACAACAATTTTACCCATATATTTTTCATCAATGGAAAGATATATTTCACTACCTGAAGGGTTGCTGTCTTGAATGCCCCCTATATATTCACACTTACCTACTTTTATCAACTTTTCTCCAATAATTCCTTCAACTCCCATACCCGGAACAGCTTTAAATTTTTGAGGTTCAATCAGTTTTATATCAAAAAGTTTTGAATAGTTTACTATAGATTTTGCCAGAGGGTGTTCAGACCTTGATTCAAGTGAAGCTGCCAATGTTAGAAATTCAAACTTATCTATTTCATTGCTACAACTTATATCGACTACCTCAGGTTTCCCTTCAGTAATAGTTCCTGTTTTATCTATAGCCAAGCCTGTAACTTCACAACCATTCTCTAAACTTTCGCCATTCTTGAAAAGGATCCCATGAGAAGCTCCAACTCCGGATCCTACCATTATTGCCGTAGGAGTTGCAAGCCCTAATGCACAAGGGCAAGCTATAACCAGTACAGAGATGGAGTTTATAAAACCCTCTATAAATGATTCCATATAGAACAGCCAGAAACAGAATGTTATGGCAGCAATTATTAAAACAACAGGAACAAAAATACCGGCTACTTTATCTGCTAATCTCTGGATAGGAGCTTTATCATTTTGGGCTTTTTCAACAGCTTCAATAATTCTTGAGATCATAGTATCTTTACCAATTTTCTCTGCAACCATCTTAAAGGTTCCATGTGTATTGATTGTTGAGCCTATAACCTTATCATTTACACTTTTATCTACAGGGAGAGGTTCTCCTGTCAGCATACTCTCATCAATGGTGGACTCTCCAAAAATAATCTTACCATCTACAGGAATTTTCTCGCCGGGTTTAACTACTAAGATATCCCCTTTAATAACCGATTCTATTTTTACAATAGATTCAATGCCATCTCTAACAACTACAGCTTCATTCGGTTTAAGCTCCATGAGCTCTTTTATAGCTTCTGTTGTTTTTTTCTTTGCTCTACTTTCTAAATATTTACCTAATAGAATTAAAGTGATTAAAACAGATGATGCTTCAAAGTATAATCCTAAATCAAACTTTGAGAAAAAAGCGGAGTAGATACTAAAAAAATAGGCTGCCGATGTTCCCATTACAACCAAAAGATCCATACCTGTTGAGAATGTTTTTAGTCCTATGAAAGCTTTTTTATAGAATCTGAAACCTGCATAAAATTGAACCGGAGTTGCTAATACAAGCTGAAAAATAGGGTTGTGGAGAATCTCAATATTTATTCCCATCCACATTGTTATCATTCCAAGAAGTAGAGGAAAACTAAGGATAGCTGAAAATATGAAGATCCCCTTATCATTACTATCTTTTTCCTTCTTAATTATCTCTTTTTCTGTTGCGGAAAATCCAAGCTTCTCTATCTTTGAAACAACTTCATCAATACCTAAATTTTCATCATGTTCAATCTCAGCTGTTTCTAAAGCCAGATTAACTCTTACTGATTTAATAGTATCTATTTTTGATAATCTCTTCTCAATTCTTGAGCTACAGGCGGCACAGGTCATTCCACCTATATCGAGAGTAGTAATTTTTAAAGATCTCTCCTTAGCGGAAAATCCAAGTTTCTCAATGATTTCAATAATCTTCTCTACAGATATTTTATTCTCATCATACTCAACAGTACAGGTTTCAAGAGGTAGATTTACAAAAACAGATTCTACTTCTTTCATCTTTGATAGTCTCTTCTCAATTCTTGCACTACAAGCGGCACAAGTCATACCTTTAATATTTAGCTCTATTTTCAATCTTTTCTCCAAGTAATATATATTGTGTAGGATTTTAGATTTTATACTAAACAGATCCATACACTTGGAATATATCTCTATTTGTGAGCTTACTTGTATGATTATTAAGAGTTTTTTTAAACTTTTGTAACAATATTTATAATGGATTTTATTTTAAGGAAATATCAGGCGACTGTTATAGTCGCCTAGCTATCAACTACTTTAAAAATCGTAGTTTATGTATACAATAAAATTACTTTTATTCATATTTGATTCAATATCCTCTTCAGTGTAAGTCTGATATGAAGATGAAACATGATCTTCACTTATAGACATCTTCCTTCCTTCAAACTTAAATTTCAGTCCAAAGGTAATATTTTTAACAGCTCTGTTTTCAGCACTAAACTTATAACTGTATGTAGGTATAGGAAGATCTAAAATATTTTTTGTGAAGTTACTGTTTACTCCAATTCCGGCACTAAAACTCATACCGTTTTCAAGATTGAACCTCATATCTGCCAATGTTTCAAGATACCAACTATTATCAAACATATCTTTATCCATCATGTGGTATTTTAGAAGTAGTGAAAAATTAAAACCATCAAACTTTTTTGTTCCTCTTAAACCAAGGTTAGCAATATCTTTTAAAAAGTATGATCTTGAGAATTTTATAATATCTTTTGCATCATTATTTATAAAGTTGTATCTAGTTTCAATAAGCATTTTATATCTATTATTCTCAAAGGTATAGTTTGGTGATATTCCTAAAATAAATCCACTATTTTTAGATTGTTCATTATCATGGGAAAGTATCTCAAAATCTAAATCTCCACCAAAGCCTTTTGAGTTAAACAATGTTCTTAGGCTTATACTATTAACAAGTAATGTTTCTTCAAAATCACTGTTAACTAAAATAGAATCGGGATCTATATTTTTAGATTTTGAAAACAGAGTTTTTATATATGAAGAGATTTTATACTTAACTAAATATTCGAAGTTATCTATTCTCTGTTTGTAATGAAGTGAGAATCCAAACTTTAGAGCATCATATTTAAGTTCATTATCTCTTCTTGAAACAGAATCAATAGAGTTTAAGCTGTTTTCCCAATCTACCATTGATGTGTAACCTTGAAGTGAAGCTCCAAAACTTCTACTCTTTACCTCTCTTTCCTCTAAATCATAGTTTCTTCCACTTATAAATTGGGAGAAAGATAGAGTGGTAAGTAGCATTATCATTAGCAAAGGAAGTTTCATTATTTCTCCTCCTCAAGATATTTTGTTGAAAGTTTAATAGATTCTATTCCAACCTCAATCTGTTTTTCGTCAGGTTCTCTTGTTGTTAGTTTCTGTAGCCATAATCCGGGTTTTATAATCAAATTTATTACGGGTACACTGGAAAACTTATCTGAAAGCTTTAAAACCTCAAATGAGATACCTGCCACAAGAGGAATAAACATAAGGTGGGTTAAAACTCTTGTTATTACAGATGAGTACTCTCCATAGTTTCCTACTATTATTGTGTCAAGTATTGCAAATAGGAGTATTGTGTTTATAGCAACAATCAAAATAAAGCTGGTTCCGCATCTAGGGTGAAATCTGCTCTCTTTTTTTACATTTTCAACAGTAAGTTCTTTACCTTTCTCAAAACAATATATAGATTTGTGCTCAGCTCCATGATATTGGAAGACCCTTTTTACATCCTCCATGAGTGATATTACATATATGTATCCTACAAGGAAAACTATTCTTATTATACCTGCTAACAGATTAAATGAAAGTTCATTTTCCCCCATAAGTTTAAGTTTATCAGAAATTAGATATGGTATATACATAAAAAGAGCCAATGCTAATAGTAGAACTACTGAACTTCCAACCATATTTACAATCTTTTGGAAAATACCTTCTTTTTTCTCTATATTTTCACCTTTTGATATCTTCTCATCCTCTATAGCCTTATCTCCGGACCAGTTTAGGGTTGAAACCCCAATCTTCATGGTTTCAACAAGGGATACAAAACCCCTAATTATTGGCAATCCTAAAATTTTAAACCTTTTGGTAATAGGTTCAAATTTGTATGTTTTGTTCTCTAGCTCTCCGTTTGCTCTTCTAATAACTGTTGATATATATTTTGGGGATCTCATCATTATCCCCTCAATAACTGCTTGACCACCAATGTTAATTTTTCCCATATATTCCTATCCATTTCTTTTAGTTTTATGGTTTAATTTTTTTAATGTAATGCTTAGATAACTATGCTTACACTCTATTAAACTTTGATTATGAAGATTAGATCCAAACTAAAAATAAAACCCTCCGGTAAGAGGGTTTAAAGTGATTAAAATATGAGTTACAGTTTTTCAAACTCTTTTATATTGAAATTATCCAGTTCTTTAATCATATCCTCTTTGGTATTAGGATCTTTTATTTTCACAATACCAATAACACAATCGTTACTCAGTTGGACAAAAATCATTCCCATGTTGATACCCATATCTTTAATAGATGAAAAAGCAATCTCTCTACCGTCTATTGTATCTTTTTCCATCTCCTGTTTTTTTATATCAGGGTTGTTTATATTGTCTAAAAATAGAACCTGAACGGATTCCATAGGGTTTGCGGTATTGGAAGCTACCAATAGAAACTTATCTTTTTTAAGTTCCTCTTCCAACGCCTTAATTTGAGGATTGTTTCCATTTCTTGTTTTCATAGATTCAACCATTTTTCTCATATCTTCATCAGTTTGGATTTTGATGTTTTGAGTTATAACACTGTTAACATATTTCTTAGCAAATTTATAAAAATCCTCTTTTGAAGGTTTCGCTATTGAAGATATTGAGAAGAGTAGAATAGTAACAACAATAAAAGTTCTCATAGTAAAGCTCCATTTTAATTTCTAGTTTTTATAATAACTACGTTAAATATAAACTCTAAAATATCTATTTCCTAGATTATAATCCTTCATTAAAAATATATTTTGTTGTTGATGAAGATAAGGAGTTTGTTATAAATAAAAAATCTCGGGCTTTTGTAGTAATTCTAAACATTTGTGCACGGTGGGTGTCGACCTTACCTATTCCATAGTCCACTACTCTAAAAAGAGCCGCACTTTTAAGCGGAGGAGGCATTATGTCAAGATAACTGTATCAAACTCCCTTAAGAATTACTTTGAAACTACTACCAAAACGCCCGAGAAATATCAACCCTATAATTCTAATCTATAAAGAAAAAAAATAGATGTCAAGAAAATCTTATTGATAAAATAATATTGTTATGAATAAGATCTTCTCAAAGAGTATAAAAAAGTTTTTGTTTAATAATTTGAGCTGAAGATTTTTAAAGAAATAGGAGATTTTTGTCTCTTTTACATTAAAACTCTTGTACTCTATTTTAAGCAATAGATCTTATGGTTTATTGCAACTGCTTTTGTTTAATTTATAAAATAAATACAGTCCATTATTTTTTAGATAGATTCTGTTTAGGTTGCTATATTTTTATTTTACCTTTTATGGTTTTTATCTTTTTATTAAATATTATAATTGTATATATTGTAGCTCAATATTTTGGAGATGTAATGAAAGATATGATACTAAAATCTATAAACAATTATGGAAGAATGATAAAATTTTCACATACCATTTTTGCTCTGCCTTTTGCTATAAGCTCTTTATTTATTGTATCAAGAGATTACGAAATAACCTTTATGAAAGTATTTTGGATTGTTTTGGCTATGGTTGGAGCAAGATCAGCTTCTATGGGTTTTAATAGGTTGGTAGATGCAGATATTGATAGTGAAAATCCCAGAACAAAAGGTAGAGAGATCCCTTCAGGAAAGATAAGTAAAAAAGAGGTAGTTATTTTTATTCTGTTTTTCTCTTTTCTATTTATAGGTTCAGCTTATATGCTTAATACTTTATGCTACTATCTTTCTTATCCTACTCTTCTTTTTCTCTTTTTCTATTCATATACTAAGAGGTTTACATCATATTCTCACTATATTCTTGGAGCTTCAATAGGCATATCTCCCGCGGGAGCATGGCTTGCAATATCCGGAGAGTTTACTTTAGAGCCTCTTATTCTTATAATTTCTCTTGGAAGTTATATTGCAGGGTTTGACATATTATACTCTTGTCAAGATGAGGAGTTTGATAGAAATAGTGAACTTTTCTCTATACCTTCAAAATTTGGAAGAGAAAAGAGCCTTAAAATATCATCTTATACACATTTTGTTACATTTCTTTTATTTCTTCTAACAGGAATATTTTACAATCTTTCCCAAGGTTTTTTTGTAGTATCTCTTATAATTGGACTACTGTTGTTTGTAGAACATAAGCTTGTTTCTTCAGATGATATGAGTAAGATAAAGATAGCCTTTTTATATGTTAATAGTCTTATATCCGTACTGTTTTTGATAGGAGTTGTCTTAGGTACTTTATGGTAAAGATTGAGCGGGTTGATAGTGGGTCTAAGGCCGCTCTTAATGGAGTCAAGAGTGGCGATTTTATAGAGACTATAAATGGTAATGATGTAAAGGATAGTTTAGATTTTAACTTCTACACAAAAGAATCTTTCCTTGATTTTATCATAAAGAGGGGAGAGGAGAGGTTAAACATAAAAATTGCACTTGATAGTGAATGGGACGATTTAGGTATAACCGTTGAAGATCTTAAGATAAAGCATTGTGGTAATAATTGTGTATTCTGTTTTGTAACCCAAAATCCAAAGGGTATGAGAAAAGGGGTTTATGTTAGAGATGAAGATTATAGGTTTAGTTTTCTATATGGCAATTATTTTACTCTTACCAATACAACCGATGCTGAGCTTGAAAGGATTGTAACCCAAAGGTTTTCTCCGCTCTATATAAGTGTTCATGCTGTTGATAATGAGGTTAGAAAGTTTTTGTTAGGCAATATGGGAGCTGATAATCTTATTCCTAAAATGACCTATTTGGCTGAAAATGGTATTGTTATGCATACTCAAGTTGTTATGTGCCCGGATTATAATGATGGAAAGGTCCTTTCTGAAACTATTGAGAGAATGTATGAATTCTATCCTGCTGTTCAATCTGTAGCCGTTGTTCCGTTGGGTAAAACTAAGCATAGAAAAAAATTGGTAAACCTGAGATCTGTTACTAAAGAGGATGCAAATATTGTTATTGATCAAATAGAGAAGTATCAAGAGAAGTTTTTAGAGGAGATTGGATCAAGATTTGTTTTCCCTGCCGATGAGTTTTTCCTTAAAGCCGGAAGAGATGTCCCTTCTGATGAATATTATGAGGGTTATGAGCAATATGAAGATGGTATAGGCATGGTTAGATCATTTATTAATGAGTTTGAAGATTTTGAGAAGAAGTTACCTAAAAAGTTGCCTAAAAAGTTTAGATTGACATTTTTAACAGGGAAATCATTTTCAAAAATACTTTCCGGTTATGTTTATACAAGAATAAATAAGGTTAGAAATCTTACTCTTAATATTATTACTGCTGAGTCTCTTCACTATGGAGAAGAGATAACTGTAGCAGGATTACTTACGGGAAATGATATAATACAAGCGTTTAAGAAAGAGGGAAAAGAGACAGATCTTTTAGTTCTTCCCAATACATCTCTTGGGCATAATAACCTTTTTTTAGATGATCTTTCAATGGCCGATCTTCACAGAGAACTTAGGACAAATATTATAAGATTTGAGAATTTTGAGCAGATTTTTGACTATGTAGAAGGGTATAAAAAACTTAAGGATATATCCTATGAGTTTGAATCAAAAGATTAGAATTCAGTTTTGCTGTCTCTTTGTGGTCGGTATTAAAACATATTTTTTCATTTTCCTATTGTAAGCTTTGTTTCTCAAATCTATTTTGTTGTATAACTTCGAGGGTTTACGCTTTTTGGGGTAGATCCTACATAGTTTTTTGAATGTAAAATAAAGGGTAGATTTTCTCTACCCTTAAAATTGATATTACAAGAAAACTTAATTTATCTTTTTGAGAAAAATGCTTTTACTATATCCCAGAAAATATTTGGATTCTCTTTTAATCTTCTAACTGAGTAAGCAAACCAATCTTTTCCAAAAGGTATATAAATCCTCATTCTGTGACCCTTATCTAAAATGGATTTCCTTAAATTTGGAGCGACACCATAGAGCATTTGGAACTCATACCTATCCTTTGGAGGATTATACTCCTCAATTAATTTAAGAGCTCCTTCAATAAAGTTTTCATTGTGGGTTGCTATACAGGGATAAGCATTATTTTGTAGCATAATCTCAAGATTTCTCAAATAATGTTCCCCTATAACACTCTTTTCTTTGTAGGAGATCTCTTCCGGTTCTACATATATTCCCTTACAGATTCTGAAGTTTAGAGGAACTTCTTCGTTGTTAAGATCCATCATATTTCTAATATCATTTTCTGTTCTCTTTAAGTAAGATTGAAGAACAAGACCTACATTTTTTGGGAACTCATTTTTTATTCTTCTAAAAATTTTTATCTCCATATCTGTACAAGGGGAATCTTCCATATCAATTCTTACAAAGTTATTATATTCAGCTGCTTTTGCAACAATAGATCTTATATATTCATAACATTTCTCTTCATCAATAAGAAGACCAAACATTGTAGGTTTAAGTGAATAGTTTGTATCCAAATTGCTCTTTTCAGCTACCTCAATAATATTTAAGTAACTATCTCTATTCTCTTCAGCCTCTTTAAGATCTTCAATAAACTCACCTAAAAGATCAATAGTTGTCATAAAACCTTGACTGTTTAGATCTCTGATTGTTTCAATTGCTTCATCTAGATTTTTACCTGCTATGTATCTTTTGGAAAAGATCCACACTAAGCTTTGGGGCATATATGGCAACATAGATGTTATAAGTTTACTGATCATTTTTTATTTCTCCTTATATTTTAGTATCTAAAAGATATTATATAATCCTAATTTTTGTTTATGCAATAGTGTATTTTTTTAATTTAGATCCTCTATAGTAGTGAGAAAGGATTTCTTTATAGTTATAACCTTTACTTCCCATTACCTCTGCTCCAACTTGACATAAGCCCACTCCATGACCCCATCCGGCACCTTTGAAAGTTGTTATCTCTCCATTTTTTTCAATAAAGAAGGCTGAACTTGGCAAGAATGAATCGGAAAAAACCTTTCTTATCTTCAACTCTTTGGAGATAGTAATAGATCTTTTGTCAGAGATTATTTTTAACTCGACAATTCTAGCTGATACCCCTCTTTTTACCACTTCAAAATCTATGGTTTTACCTACTTCAAAATTTAAGTTTTTCTTCAATAATCTTTTAAAATCTTTATGGGTAAAAGAAAACTCCCATCTAAATAATGGCTTGCAAAAATCTAAAGATTGTGGAAGATTATGGTTTTTAGTATTGCAAAAACAATCATAGCCTTCATCTAAAATAAACCTCTCTGCTTCACTCTCTTCTCTCAAATCTCCACTAGGATAGTCCTCTCTTCTATTGTCGTAAACAGCTCTTAAATATGAGAAGTCCATATCCTCCCAACAAGATGAGTAGTACTCTGAAACTCCACCGCAAATTTTAGCATATCTTGTATCTGCTACCCTATTTTCAAAAAATAGTACTTCATCCTTTGTTGAGAGAGTAACTTCTCTTGAAAGATCAGATATTTTTGAAAATCCTTGATAACATTGACAGTGATCATCTCCACAGAGGTCAAAACCTTCTCCAAAGTGATGTTTCCCCATAGTGGCAAGCACTGTTCCTCTTGCTGCTACTGTTTGAGCTTTTAACATCTCAATATTATTATCATTTCTCATCTCAGATGAGTTGACACTCATAAGATACTCTTCAAGATCTATACGGTTTACACCTGAAAGGTTTCCATCCATATTGACAATAATACCAAGATTTCCCTTGTATGATAATCTCTCTTTATGCTCCCAATGAAATCCTATTCCTACAACAACATCTTCAACATAAAACTTGCTTTCCTCATTCATGGGAATAAGGTCTATTCTGTTCTCATAAATCTTTCCATTATACTCAATTTCCCCTTTAGCTCTTTTTTTAGGTATTCTTTTAAATCTAAAATCACCCATTTTATATATTCCTGCCGGGGGATGTGCTATCCACTTTAATACCCAATACTCATAGTTGTTTAGTCCATTGCCAAAATCTTTTCCTACCTTTTCTATCCTTACTTTAGAATCTTTAAAATATTCTCTATCTCTCATCTGTTTAAGTTTCTCTATGGAGTAGAAAGTATCAATTTTCTCATACCATTCAAACTCTGTTTTTGCTCCTGAGGATATAGAAAACCTATGGAACTGTTTGCCATTAACAATTGATATTGTCTCCTCTCCGGATACTATCTTAAAAGATCCTTCTGTAGTTATGTTTATCTCTTCTCTGTCGTGTATAAATCCAATGTTAACATCCACTATAAAATCTCCCCTATTTTTGTGAGAAGTGGGAATAGCTTGCCAAATAGTTCAAAATCCAAGCTTTGTGCTCCGTCACTGAGAGCAGATTGTGGATCCGGGTGGACCTCTATTATCATACCATCACTTCCATAGCTGTAGGAAGCTAATGCCAGCCTAAATACTCTATCCCTAAATTTTGCAACATGGCTGGGATCAATAATTACAGGTAGGTGTGTTTTTGATTGAAGCTCATCAACTCCGTTAAAATCAATAACAAACTGATCTTTAACACCTGAACTTACCCTTATTCCCCTTTCACAGAGAATAACATTTCTGTTGCCATTAAAGAGTATATACTCTGCTGATGAGAGAAGATCATCCGTTGTTGCATTCATTCCTCTCTTTAGAAGGATAGGTTTTTTTGTCTTTCCCGCTTTTTTTAGTAGAGAAAAATTGGACATATTACGAGCACCTATTTGAATAATATCGCAATACTTTTCTGTAAGTTTAAGAGAATCTTCATCTATGGCTTCAGAAACAGAAGCCATATTAAATTTGTTTGCAACCTTTCTCATTATTTTTAAACCCTCCTCCTCTAAGCCTTGAAAACTGTATGGAGAGGATCTTGGTTTAAATGCTCCCCCTCTTAAAACTTTAATGCCTAAAGAGCTCAAAAAAGTTGCAGTCTCTTCCATTTGTCTTTCACTCTCAATTGAGCAAGGACCTGCAATTAGTGTTTGTGACCCATCACCAATGGTTATTCCATTCTCTAATTTTATTACAGTTTTATCATCCAAGCTTTTTTTGTGAGCCAGATTCTTTTTATCCGAAACAGAGATAATGTTCATAACACCGTCTATGGAGCTAAAAAGACTCTTATCTATTTTTACATTATCCCCCACCACAACTACAATGGTTTTTTCTGCTCCTTCTGTAACCTTACAGGTAAAACCTGCATCACCTATTCTATTTTTCACTCTTTCAAGAGATTTTTCTTTATATTTTGAATCTAATACTACTATCATTATTGTACACCATTTTTTTAATGCAATAGATTAAGTTATAACTAATCAAGAGAAAGATCAAGATTATATCGGATTCTCTTTAATTTACTTTTCTTGTTAAGAATAAATTTTACTGTAAAAGTATAGGGTATTATCAATAAATAGGATTTTCTTAAAAGATGATTTTTATTCGTTTTGTTAGTTTTTATGTTTCTCCTAAAGTTTTTTATTTTTATAAAAAAGAGTTTCCTTAAACAAGGATATTTCAATTCCATATGATAGTTATACTATAATTGTTAAATGTAGTCTAGGCTTAAAATAGTTAAAAAACATTTGCTAACATAATGTGTGTGTTTGTATATTTAATATAGGATTTTTTAATTGTAGTAGTCAGGTTTTTATGATGCTACTCTTATTTTTGTAAAGCTGACAGTCGTCTTGCTTTTGAGTGTTAGAAATAAAAAAGTAAAAGTGATAATGAAAAAAGGTGTTACACTTCTGGAAGTTCTTGTTGCTTCTCTTCTATTAAGCGTTGTTGTAGTTGCCATGCTAAAAATGGAGGTTGATTTCTATAAGATAAATAAGAAGATGGCTTTGATTCAAGAAGGGAATATGATTTTACAAAAGAAATTTGAGACTTTTAAGGGAAAAATCAACAGAGGTGTTTTGATCTCTTTTTTAAGAGAACAGAATGGTAGTAAGGTTTCCAGTAAAGTAGTTCCCAACGTAAATTTTACTCTTAATCTTGAATGGGATAGTAAAGAGCTGCCTCTTATAGATAATAATATTGAAGATGATGACAGAAAGGGAATTTTAGAGATAGATGCTAAGCTCTTTTGGGTAGAAAATGGGAAAAAAGATTCCTTGGTTATGTTTACCAGATCAAACTATTAAGGGAAAAGTTATGAAAAAAGGATTTACTCTCATAGAGGTTTTGGTAACTTCAGTAATTGTTAGTTTTATTTTTGTAGGGGTTTCCTCTTTTTTGATTTTATCAGGAAAAATTAGTAGTAGAGTCCATGCTTTGACTATTACTAACTCATATACCAATATTATTTTAACAAGCTTAACAGAAACTATTCGAGAGGGTGAGAAGATATACTGGGATGATAGTAATCCAAATAAGTTTAAGGTGGTTTTTAAAGGTAGTAAACAACCTGTGTTGTTTGAATACAATCAAAATGAAAAATCTATTTATAGAAATGGTAATAGAATTAATTCTGAAGATATCAATGTAAATTGTGTTTTTGATGATTCAACATTTTATGTTGACGCTTTTAGTTTGTATGCAATCAATATAAAGGTGGATGTATCTACTAAAGTAAATAAAGAAGAGTACAGTAATGGATTCACAATGAAAGAGGTTTCATGCAGAAATAATAAAATGAACTTACCATTTTAGATGATCAAATAAGCGAGGAAGTTATATGAAGATTTTTAATAAAAAGGGTGGAGTTTTAATTTTCGCGTTAGTGTTACTTGTTATGATCGGTTTAGCAATAACTGGAATTTATTATCTAAGTAAAAGATCTATTGATTCAATAAGTAGAGAGAAAGTTAAAACAGAGCTGTTTTGGGCTGCCGAAGCCGGAGCAAATACTGCAGTAAAATGGAAAATAAATAGAAGTCCCGGAAATTTAAGCGACTATAATTTTAGTCGCAATGGAATTAGTGTTTCACTTACTGAAATTTCATTCGGAAAAGATGGCTTTTTAATGAAATCTAAAGCAACTAATAAAAATAATCAATGTTGTGAAATTACAATTGATGATTTGGGCAATAAGGTGGGACCACTTGGTAATTCTCTATATATAACTCATATGTTTAAATCTAGAAAAGAGCTTGGCAATGGAGATGAAATTTATGGTAATGTTCACTTCTGTGATATTTTTAATTTCGCAGGCTATCCTATTTTTCACGGTTTGGTAACTTCATCTTCAAATAAAAGATCTGCTTGCTCTAAAGGGGATGTTCTTAAATATGAAAATGCTCTTAACGATCCAAATACAACCAATAATAATCTTGCTTATAAAGGTTGTAGATACCACATGGGTATTTGGGAAAAAACAGTTCTTCAAGGTGCTAATACTTTTGAATCTTTGGAAGATACAGAATATAGATACGATGATATATTTAGAGGTGGATATAAATTTGGTGTTCCTCCTGAGTCAGTGGAAAATATTCCTGAAAAAGTAGCTTATAGTTGGGAGGATTTTGTAAATAATAGTGCCGGAGATGCTAAAGTTAAGTTGGCAATGAAAAATATTGATAGAAAAAATACTCAATTTAGAAATATAGATGTAAAAGTTAATGGTGATAAAGTAATTTTAGAATATGAATACATAAGATACAAATTAGTAGCCGGTGTCCCTTGGTATAAGCGTAAATCTTCTACTATTGATTGGGGTTCCGGTCTCGATCCAAAAGCAGATTGGAAGTCAAAAACTGAAACCATTAATTTATCCCAAAAAAATACACTTCTTATTCCTGAATTTAAGCCATTTATAAATACTTTGGGAGAGTACAACAGGGAATACAGAAACAGTATGGTTAGAATTAAGGGTAGACTTTCAAAAGATTTTACTTTGATAACTGAAGCAAATAATGTGGGAATTTCCGGAGATCTTTACTATGATGGTCTCCAACATTATGCCAATATGAGTGGTTATGACTATGCCAAAGATAAAAATCCTGATAAACACGGGAATCCTAATATTCAAACAGATCCCGATATAGTGGAAAAAGTTAAGAATAAAGTTGCACAACAGGGTATCTTCTGTGGTATTATTGCAGGTATTAATAAGCCTGCAGATATAGGTCCTATTGGCGGAGGTTATTTAGGGGGAGGCTGTTTGGCTAATCAAGGTAATAGTGGTCGTGATCAGGTTGGTGGAAGAAATAACTCAATGTTGGTAACAGCATCTATCTACTCACCTTATGGTAATTTTGGTCCTCTTGCTATAGATCCTAAGTATACCTATTCTCCTCTGTACTGGGTTCCTGCAAATATAAATGAGGATACAAGAAGTCGTTATCGCTTTATTAGTATTGGATCTGTTATTGCAAAGGGTATTGGAGATTTTAGATGGTGGCATGGAGTCAATGCAAAGAAAAGAGGCTATTGGAAATATTTAGGGACAGTTGGTATTCTTCCTGCCTTTATATCAGATTCTCGTTTAGAAAGAGGGAAAGTTCCTATTGGGTTTAAGGATTTTTCAGAAGAGGCTAATAGTTTGAGCCATAGCTTTATTTGGAATGTTAAATATAGCAACATATAATAATTGGTATTTTCTGATAGTTTCATTTGTCGTAACTTCGAAATTTTTTCTGCAATGGATTGCCTAGTATTTCTAGGGAATCTAACCCTTCCAGGAGAGGTTACTTCCTTGTTATCTTTTAAAGCTATTTACTAAATTAACAGTATTGGAGGTGAGGGTTTACTAGTAAATAAAAGAGCTAAGCAAATCCTCTCCCGTCTTTTAAAATCATAACCTATTTAATATATAGCATTTTTCTAACATTAGATCTTAAACCTCTTTCAAGATCATTTATCTGATAAAAATAGACTCCGGAATTAAGGCTTTGAGCATTGAATTTAATTCTATTTTCATTACCACCTACAGCTGAAAACCCTTTTCTGTAAACCTCTTGTCCTGCTTGGTTAAAAACTAATAGCTGAAAGTTTGAATCAAAGTTTGAAACAAAGGATATTGTTGTCTGATTGTTAAACGGGTTTGGATAGTTCTTTGCCAAGTGGATTTTTGGCTCTACAATAAGTTCTTCATCAGTAGAGTTAAACTCTATCTCTCTACTTGTACAAAGAATCCAATTATTAGGATCAAAATCAAGGTAATCATCATTTTTTACAACTTTATCAAAGGAGAAACTAAAGTTTTGAATCTGAACAGCTTCATTGGAACTTCTTTTGTTGTTATATCTTGCTCTTGACCTATCTGAACATCTACAATAGAACCACTGCCGGAATCTATCTTATTTGATCCGTATGTATATTTTGGATAGCCACCATGATTTATCCATTGATCCCAAAAATAGTTTAGATCTTTTCCACTTAACTCTCCCAAATAGGTTATATACTCTTTTCCCGTAGCATTACCATATGCGTATTCACTCTCGTTTAACAGGTAGGTTAGATT
>PDON01000005.1 GCA_002742935.1 Candidatus Cloacimonadota bacterium
AGTTCAAACAAAGCACTCTGTTGTACTGAATACTACTTCAGCTCCAGCAGATTTTACGCACTCTTCTATAGCCGGCCCAGGTATTCCATCTCTATCACCAAGGATAGCAACTTTTTTACCTTTAAGCATATTTTACTCTCCATTAAAACTAAACAACTTTGCTTAGTTTTAAAATTTTAATTTTATAACCATAAATAGCTATTACTCTAAAAAACACTTTTGCTTAAAATAAGGTCTAAACATAAAAATCCAGATCTTAACTAAAAAACAGGATGAGTTTATTTTAAATCTATTTTAAGCTTTACATACAATTAAATCAGGGATAATATTATATACACACTATCTCCCTTAAAATAGCTGTATAGATATGTCAAAAAGCGTTTAAAGAGTAGTAACTACTAGTAACCTCTTGCAGTAAGGTTATTGAAACCAAGCTCACAAGTAGAACCCATAATAGCTTGAATCTCTACAGTGATAGATCCATCTTCGTGTAAACTACCATCAAATCCACCTGCAATAACATCTGCATAGTTTTGGTGTCCAATAACTTTTTCCATAGGAGGTATAGTTATAACTTCGTTAGCATTTGAGTTTGTAACAACTGCATCTGCTTTAGGGTGAGAGTCAGCTAATGATTGAGAAGCACCGTCTCTACCTGCGTACTCGTCAGTTAAAAGAACTGTTTTAATGCCAAGGTTTTCAAGCTTAGAACAATTCATAATAAGATCTGCATCCGGATTACCAAATCCCTCTTCAGAAACAATAGCTGCATCTAGTTTAAGCTCTTTAGCTAGCTTAGCAACATAGTTTGAAGATCTTTCTTTATCTGAAAGAGTTACATTTTCGTTTGTAACAATAACAGCTACAAAGTTGTAATCTTTACCGTGTCTTTCATATAGATCGTGGATAACAGGATTGTTCATGTGGATGTAAGTTGCGTTTTTATCACAAGCTGACACACAATTTCCACTTACAATAGCTCCATCCATTACCTCTGTTGGAGAGATAATTGTAGGAATGATGTTTTTAGCATCTTTACCGTAAAGGTAAGTATCATGAAGAAGACCTTGACTTTGAAGCATATAAACATATCCAACTCTTGGAAGTTTGTTTAAATTCTCATCATCGCTTAGTAGAGAGTACTCAAATGTTTCAACCTTATCAGGCTCAACATCTTTTCCTGCATCTCCAAGATAAGTTGCACTTTTAAGACCAGCAAGTCTTAAAGCTTCTTCATGCTCGTATCTAGAACACTCATCATTAGGCTCAGCAACAACAACAAGGCAATTTCTTGTAGAGTAAGGAGTGTATTTAGCACCCTCACCACTCATATCGATAATACCTTCTTGGAATCCAACAACTTTACCGGTAGTAACTACAGCAGCACCTTTTAGTACATGAGTTCTACCATCTCCAACCATCTCTTCTTGTCCTGAGAACCAACCAGGGAAGATGTGTCCTGCACCGGAAACCTTAGTTCTTGGCTCAATAACATCTTTAACAGGCATAATTCTAACACTCTCACCAGGTCTAGCGATTTCAAGATCAACTGATTTTAATCTTGAGTCTTCAGAGATAAGGGCTATAAGTTCCTCTTTGTTTACAGAAAGAACGCCATTTTTAACCTCTGTTTTTTCACCAAACTGGATGTCTGAAATCAATATTTCACCCAATTCAAGTTTCATTTACATTGCTCCTATTATTTATTTAAAAAACTAGAATTATTTAAAACTCCAGTAATAATCAAGCATTTTAAGTTAAAGATCAATACTAAATTAACTCTTTAATTTTGTTTTCGATCTCTTCTACTTCCAACTCCTCACCACTAAGATGAGCAATTTTTTCACCATCTTTATAGAAAACCATTGAAGGTAAACCCATAACTTTTTGAGCCATAGCTAATCTTCTATTGCCCTTAATGTCTAGTTTACAAAATTTAAGGCTTTCACCATATTTTTCTGATAAAGCTACTACATCTGGCATGATCTCCATACATCTTTCGCAAGACTCACTCCAGAAGTCAACCATTACTAAACCTTCGTGCTTAGTAACTTCAGCTTCAAAATTTTCTTTTGTAAGTGCTAACATATTTAGCTCCTTTCTTTAAATTTACTCTATAAAATCTCTTTTACTTCTTCAAATGTTGGTCTAATAAGTTTTGCAACCTCTCTACCTCTGTCAAGTTTTACAACAGAAGGGAAGGTAGATATTTTATACTTTTTAGCCATAAGTTGATTTTTATAAGAATCAATCTTTATAAACTTTTTACCACTGTTTTCAATTGCTTCTCCCTCAATAGCAGTTGAAAGCTCAACAGATTGAGGATCAACAGGACTCCAGAAAAGAATAATAGCTTCACCATCAAAACTTAGTACATTGTTTGTCCAGTTCTCTTCCTCTTCAATATATTTCTCAGCGGCAACAGCGGCAATTGAACCGTCAGAAGCAGCTGTGATAACCTGCCTTAAAAACTTATCTCTAACATCTCCGGCAGCATAGATACCAGGAACACTTGTTTCCATCATCTCGTTAGTTTTTATATATCCTTGAGGATTTAGATCTATAAGATCTTTTACAAAATCTGTTTTTGGGATAGTACCAACAAACATAAACACACCATCACAAGCAAGGTTTGTAACTTCACCTGTCTTGATATTTTTTACATTTACTCCGGTTACAAGATCGTCACCACAGATCTCATCAACTGTAGAGTTCCAAACAAAGTTTATTTTATCGTTACTTAAAGCTTGCTCCTGAGCAACCTTGTCTGCATCCATCTTTCCTTCTTCGTGGATAACAATCATAGTTATCTTATTTACAAACTTTGTAAGGAAAACAGACTCTTCAACAGCAGTATTTCCACTTCCTACAACAACTACATCTAAATCTTCATAGAAATCAGCATCACAAGTAGCACAATATGAAACACCTCTTCCTTTGAATTCTGCTTCACCTTTAATGCCTAAAACTCTTGGCTCTGCACCGGTTCCTATAATAACTGATTTTGTATTGTAAACAGTTCCATCTTTTGTTGTTACAATTTTGTGGAAACCATCCTCAGCAACCTCAATCTTATCAACTCTACCTCTGGCAAACTCAACACCAAATTTTTCAGCGTGTTCTCTAAATTTTTTCATCAAATCTGGTCCTGTACTAGATATGATACCAGGATAATTTTCAAGCTCAGAAGTTGTTGCGGCTTGACCACCTGTTTTTCTCTTTTCTTCCAAAAGAATTGTTTTTTGTTTTCCTCTAGCACAATAAACTCCGGCACTTAGTCCGGCTGTTCCACCGCCAATAATCAGCACATCCCAGATTTCCATTTTTCTTTCTCCTAAATTTAGTTTCCCTTTTTTAATACTTAAATTTTAGTAAATAAAAAAGGCGAGGTACCACTAAAGAACCCACTTTGTAATTTATTTATAATTGAATTATTCACGAGATATATTTTTTGCAAAACTTTAAAAACCAAATGGTTTCCTTTCACAGACAGAGCAAAAGATAAGTTGAGATTTAAACTTGATGAAATATTATTTGGATAAACCTTGTAAGAAATCTCCATCATATCTCCTTCAATTAAGGTTAACTCTATTTTTTATCCCAAAAACAGGGTAAAAAAAGAGCTGAAACAACAAACTAAATGCTATTTCTACCCTGTCCTTTTATCTGAAAGTTTCTTTGAATCTCTTCAAATTGCCTCTTCGATGGTCAATTTAATGACTCTCTCCAGGGGTGCGTCAGACTGTTGTCATTAACCTGAGAGTTTCAATGTAAATACATAGCAATAATACACCTTGCTCCTTCGGTAACCATTATCCGGTTTCTTCAACCAGCCATCAACCGCTCCATCCATAGGCAATAAAATACTCTTCTTTTTGATATGCAAGATTTTTTTTTAGAAAAAAATGTATAATTTTATTGGAGATATTAAAAGTCATGTTTGTTATTTAATTAACATTTTCTTTTTATAAGCTTTTCAATACTTTTTTATTATACTGTAATAGTCTCTATTCTTTGGAAGAAAGTTGCTGTTTAAATCATACTGTCCTATTACTGCGTTACAAAATTTTTATGTTAAAATAATCTACTGTTTCTAGACTATGGATCACATGAAAAATCAATTTCTTTTACTATTAGCTTCTCGAAATTCTGATTTTTTATGGCAGTCTCAGATGTAGTATCCTTAAAAAAATAAGAATAGATCCTAAATACTAGAAAGAGATTTGAACATTTTTTCCACCTACAATCTCTTTTAAACCTTTTATAAATTTAAAACTTCCGTTTACTCTTATTGTTTCACTTTTAAGATATATCTCTTTCTCCGGCAATTTAACCTTAAAGCTTATCTCTTTTTCACCTCTGTTAGCAATTAAATATTTTAATAAAACCTCTCTTTTTTCCTGATTAAAATTTTCAGGATTAACAGAGATCCTTATTCTGTTTGTTCTCTCTTCATACAGCTTACTTGCTTCTTCATAGCTCATATATTCATCAACAAAGAGATCTACACTTTCCATCTCTTTTCTTATTTGAACTTTACATGTAAAAACACCAATATCTTCTACTCTATACTTACCTTCCAGTTGTTTGAACGCTTTGGGAAATATTACAAGGCTAAGTTCATCATTAAGGGTTAGCAGATTTATTTTTGCCATCCTATCCCCTTTTTTGGTAGTTATATATTGAATTTTGTTAATTTTACCACCAATTTTTAATGGCTTTCCAATGGCTGCAATCTCCTTATCTATTCTACCTTTAAAACAGAAAGCATTTAAAATATCTTTGTAAGGATCCAAAGGGTGTCCTGATATATAGTTACCCACAAACTCCTTTTCCATCTCCAATCTTTCAAGAAACCCCCACTCCTCAACATTTTTAAGTTTTGGAGGTTTGATGAAAGTATCCTCCATAGCATCTCCAAAAAGATTATTCTCTATCTCTTTCTTTTTAGTTGCTTTCTTTTGATAGTAACTTAGCAGATCATCCAAGCTTTCAATAATTTTAGCTCTTCCATGTCCTAAACTATCAAGAGCTCCACATTTTGTAAGAAACTCTAAAGTTCTTTTGTTTGCCTTTCCTAGATCAATTCTATCCATAAAGTCATAAATATCTTTAAATTTTCCACCCTTTTTTCTCTCTTCAATAATTCCCTCAAGAGCTTTTTCTCCTACATTTTTTATACCTTTCATTCCAAAGGCTATTTTTCCTTCTTTGGTAGGAAGAAAGATAAGATCACTATGGTTGACATCGGGTGGTATTACATCTATACCTAAATTTGAACACTCGCTAATATATTCAATAACTTTGTCACTATTGTCGGATATAGATTCAAGCATACTTGCCATATACTCAACAGGGTAATGAGCCTTTAAGTAAGCTGTTTGGTATGATACATAGGCGTAGCAAACAGAGTGGCTTTTATTGAAAGCATACTTAGCAAACTCTTCCCAACCATTCCACACTTTTTCACTAAGTTCTTTAGGGGTTTTTGCACCTTCAACAGGCTTAAACTGATCAATAAAAGATTTATTGCTTAAACAACCTGATATAAACTTTGCTTTAAGTTTATCCATCAACTCTTTCTTCTTTTTACCCATAGCTTTTCTTAAAGAGTCAGAATCACCCTTTGTAAAACCTGCTAAACGGCGAGAAAGAAGCATAACCTGCTCCTGATATACGGTGTGCCCATAGGTATTTTTTAAATATTTTTCCATAAGAGGATGTTCATAAGTAATAGGTTCATCTCCATGCTTTCTAGCTATAAATGAAGGTATATTTTCCATTGGACCCGGTCTGTAGAGAGCGTTCATTGCTACAAGATCATCAAATCTATCCGGCTTTAGCTGTTTTAGGTACATCTTCATTCCGTTGGATTCAAACTGGAATATACCTTGTGTTAATCCATCACTATAAAGTTTAAGTGTTTTTTCATCCTTTAAGCTTATAGATTCAATATCTAAATCAATGTTGTAGTTCTTCTTTATAGATCTTAAACAATTGGATATAATAGAGAGATTTCTAAGACCTAAAAAATCCATCTTCAAGAGACCAATATCCTCAAGTTGTGGACCTTCATACTGAGAGATTACCGATGTGGTATCTTTGGGTGGAAACATTACAGGTGTATATTTATAAACCTTATCACTGGCTATAATAACTGCACAAGCATGGGTTCCGGTACCTCTAATTGTACCCTCAATATTCATAGCCATATCTATAAGTTTTTTATTTTGATCATTTTTTTCATACATCTCAACAAATGAAGGTTCATTTTCCATTGTTTTTGTAAGATCGGTTCCCGGTTTACTTGGAATTGTTCCTGCTATCTCATTTACAATCTGTAATGGAATCTCCATTACCCTGCCAATATCTCTAATGGAGTTTTTAGCTCCCATTGTCTGATAAGTAACTACTTGGCAAACATTATCTTTTCCATATTTACCCCTAACATAATCAATAACCTCATCTCTCTTATCATCTTGAAAATCAATATCAATATCGGGCATAGAGATTCTATCGGGATTAAGAAATCTCTCAAAGAGAAGATCATACTTTAGAGGATCTATATTGGTTATCTTTAAAAGATATGAGATTAAAGCTCCCGCAGCAGATCCCCTTCCGGGTCCCACCAAAATACCTCTGTCTTTACTCCAGTTTATAAAATCTTGAACAATTAAAAAATAACCCGGATACTTCATCTTTATGATAGTATCTATCTCAAACTCAGTTCTTTCCAAAATTACATCTACAGGTTTAACCAAGCTGGACTCATCAATACCATCTCTAAGTTTAAAGCTACCGTTACTCTTTCTCTCTATTCCATACCTTTCATCTAAACCCTTATAAGCTAAAAATCTAAGATACTCCTCCTCATTCATTCCATTAGGACAGTCATAAACCGGAACTAGATTTCTTCCAAACTCAATATCAAAATCTATCATATCCGCAATTTTACAACTGTTCTCAATAGCTTCGGGGATATGCTTAAAATTTTCTATCATCTTCTCTGTTGAAAGTATGGAGTAGTCGCCATCAATCATAGAGAGACGATTGGTTCTATCATCTAAAGATTTTCCCGTGTTTATACATATTAGGGCATCTTGTACTACAGCATCTTCAATATTTACATAGTGGGAATCGTTTGTGGCAACTACACCTAAACCAAACTTTTTAGCAATCTCTATAAGATATTTATTCACATAATTTTGAACAGGCTCACCCTGAACTCTATCATCTTTAAGCTCCGGATGATGTTGTATTTCTATAAAAAAGTTTTCCTTACCAAATATATCAATATACTCTTGGGTAATACTTTCAGCTTTTTCAATATTTTTTTCAATTATTGCCTGACTAATCTCTCCTGCCAAGCAAGCTGAAAGAGCAATTAACCCTTCGGATTTCTCTTTTAAAATTTTATGATCAATTCTTGGCTTTCTGTAAAAACCTTTTAGATTTCCTTGAGATATAAGATCTATTAGATTTTCATAACCTTTTTTATTCTTTATGAGAAGTATCAAATGGAAATATCTATTCTCTTTTGTTTTTATCTCCATATCCTGCTGGGTTATATACACTTCACAACCAAGGATTGGCTTTATCCCTTCTGCCTTAGCCGCTTTAAAAAAATCTATGGCTCCCATCATATTTCCATGATCGGTTAAAGCGATTGCTTTTTGACCAAGCTCTTTAGCTTTTGCTACCATTTTTTTTGGTTTTGAAAGTCCGTCTAAAAGTGAATAGTGGGAATGATTGTGGAGGTGTACAAAATCCATTGAGAGCCCCTTTTAAGGTGTGTAAATTATGGAATATATTTTAAGTATATGAGTAATAGAGAAATAGAGAACTGTTTCAATCTTACTTTTTTAGGCACTAGGATTACATCTTTTTAGTGCATTTTTAAGATAGGGATTAATATCTTTTTTTGCAATATAGAGTTGATTTTTATATTAAGAGTATTTGTTTTAAATTATGAAGATATTGCTTTGTGTAAATTCATTAAATAAAATATGAGGATCACTAGATCCTCATATTTCAAATTAAATTTAAGTTATAATTATAACCATCCTATCATTTCTAAAGCGATAAATATACACTCAATACTAGACATTGCACTACCAACTACAACTGCTCCCCCAGCAGATCCTGCTCCGGGAAGAATACCTGAGCCTCCAATGGCTCCAGCAACAGCACCCTTAACATCCTCTTTCCCAATATTACTTGCATTACTTCTATCAAAATCAGCATTAGGATTTATCATTTTAAACCACTTAGCACTACTTTTATTCCAATAATTTAAACTTGATTTGCCCGTGCTAATACCTGCCAAAATAGAGTTTTTCTCCTCCTCCGGTAAGCTTGAAGCTTTTGACTCAATAGTATTAAAAAAATCGAAAGTTTCAGTGTAGCTAATGTTATCTACAGTGAGAAGTAAACTTACACAGTTTAAATATTTTTCTGTTGGGTTTAAATTTTCTAAATTTGAAATAAATTCTTCATCAGTAAAGTAGTTGAAATCACAATTCAAAGTATCTAAGTCAAAAGTTAGTAAGCCTCCTAAAGAAGGATCTTCTTTTATTGCAATATTTGTAGCTTTAACGACCAAATTTACAACTCTTGACATATTCCACTTTTTATTGTTTTTAAGACCCTCTGGGTACTCTTTTTGCAAAACTTGATAAGTCTTTTCAACTAGATAATTATGTGCTTCTCCAACCATTGATATATTGGTTTCAGTTTTAGTTGTAGTATTTTCTTTTCCAGAATTTACCTCAAAAGGTGTTTTTTCACAGGAAAACAACAAAGTTACTAATAAAAACAACAATGCTTTTAAAAAACTACTTTTGAACTTCATGATGACCACCCTCCTCTAATTTTTCTAATTCACTATTCTCTACTCTCTTTTTTACTTTCCACATTAAATAAAAGAAAAAACAGAAGTAGAAAACAAACATACTAATCAGCACTCTTGCAACACCGTACCTTGTAAAAGTTTCTTTATTTTCCAAGATCATAAAAAAAGAATCAATTATTATCAAAACCACTATTGAAATGAAAGCTACAGCAAAAGCCTGCAACCTAACTCTTATGGAAAGCTCATTCTCTTTTTTGCTCTTTGCCACAGCTATAAATAAAAAAGAGATTAGAAGCCCATCGGTGGTAATTATTTTAACTAACTCTTTATTTCCATCCAAAATTTCTAGGAACCAAAGAAACGGTATTGAAATTGAGCAAAAAAGTAAGATAAGACCAACCTTACTAAAATAGTTTGGCAAAAGCCTTAAGCCCTTTCCAGTTGAACCCATAATAACCTCCAAAAGTATCTTAATAAGTAGATGTTTAAGACATGTCTATATAAGGTAATTTATATATGCGATATAAAAAGTCAAGTATTTTTTACAAAAAGTCAAGTATTTTTTATAAAAAATCAAGAAGTTTCTTACTTCTATTTTCATTGTTTATATATTTTTATCTATAAATTTATCAATAGATTCAACCCTATTAATGTACCTATGGTTCTTAAATATCTCTATTTTTATTACATCCTATTTAATTAAGCTCATTTTACCTCTGAATATTTTTCTTTCCCCATTCTTATTTAATGAGCTTATTGTATACAAATAGGTTCCCGATCCTAGGCTTGAACCATTAAATTCAATCTCATCTTTCCTTAAGTTGTTTGAATATACTACTTTAGAAATAATTATTTCGCCTTTTAAATTTATTACATCAAAATTAAATTTATCAAAGTTTCTTGAATCATAAACTATAGTGGTATTTGGATTAAAAGGGTCAGGGTAGTTTTGAGATTTTAGCTCAACTATAGTTGGTATTTCTTCAAGAGAGGAGGAGTTTTCCTTATCCCTTACAAGAATTTTATATTTTCCCTCTAGCGGTCCTATTTTTATTTGATCATAACCTTTTCCTAAAATATCTCCAATATTATAGGATCCATTTCCGGCTAATTGGTTTGTATTTGAATTAGAATATATATATTGAGGGTCTTCTTCAAAATCGAAAGGTGCTGTATAAACTACACAAGGAATTTCTTCCGTTACAGGCTTAACAATAGCAAGATCATTTATACCATCACCATTTATGTCAGGGGTAGAGACAGATCCTCCCAAATCAGACAAAGAGATCTCATTTTCAATATTAAAATCTATATCAAAGAAGTAAAATATACAGGAATCAGATTTTTCTAAAAAAAGGTCTTTTTTACTATCTCCATTAAAATCATTGTTTGCGGAAAAAGAATAGTGTGAATCAACACCCAAAGAAATTGGGTCTTCAACTAAACCATTAGGTGATCCCTTATATATGAATAGAGTGTTATATTCATCTGCTTCTGCAATAATATCGTCGTAACCATCTCCGTTCAAATCTCCAACAGAAATTTTTTGTCCAAGATGTTCATTTACAACACCTCCAGCATAAAAATCACCAATACCATCAAGTGAAGGTCCTCCATAAAATACATGTATGGCTCCAACGACATACCAGTATGTTCCGGTAGAAACTATCATTATATCATTGTAGCCATCTCCATTAAAGTCACCATTAATATGTGGATGAAGCCCGAGACCAACTGAATAGGGAGAGATTCCATGAGCGTTATCAACAGAGCTAACAAACATATCAGCTTCAGTATCGATACCATTTTCAGAGCCAAAATATAGATAAAACCCACTAATGCCTTCACCATAAGGACCAAGCGAATGAGTTATTAAAAGATCTTGGTAGCCATCTCCATTAATATCTTTACCGGCAGTAACTCCTCCATAGAGAAGATTAGAATACCCAGCCCTATCCTCAAAAAATATAAGATCTGGTTCCCCTTTTATATTGTCCACATTATTGTAGAAATATATTTTACTTTTAAATTCATCAATCTTCTTTTCTCTGAATAGGTCAACTCTTCCATCTCCATCAAGATCAGAATCAAAGGTTCTATAATATTTATCATCAACAAAAAGAGTATCGTTCATATAAAGAGTTTCTTGTGAAAATAGTAGAATTGGAATAAAAAGAACAAATAATAACTTCATTTTTGCCTCCACACTTGTTTTAATTGGAAATTTCAATATTTTATAATAGTTACAACTAAAATAGTTTTGGTTTGTTTTCACTAACTAGAAGTAATATCTTTAAGACAAAACTATTTAATTAACATCATTTTTCTAACACACTTTTCGTTGCCTACTATTAGAGTATAATAATAAACACCACTGGAAAGACTTGACCCATCAAATTTGATAGAATGGTTTCCTTTTTTCATACTACTATTAAGTAGATGTTTGATCATTTCTCCTTTAGTATTGTAAACTTGTAGTTCTACATCTGAGTCTGTAGGTATGGTGAAGCTTATTGTTGTGGTTGGGTTGAATGGATTAGGGTAGTTTTGAAAGAGAGATAAGTTTTTAGGCATATTATCTTCACCATTACCTAGCTCTTTTTCTAAATCTGTTTCAAAAAGTTTATCTATTAACGATACTAATGAAGGCGAGGTATTGTTTTTTCTTTGAGGGTTAATTTCATTATACAAATATTTATCAATATCTGTATAAATTTTTTCAATATCAGTAGAATCATTTAATGACATTTCTGTTAAAATATCTTCACATCCTGAAATATTTTTTAACTTTAAGTTAGCCTTAAATTTAAACTCATTTAGGATTTTTTCTTCATAAATATCTATAGGATCTATACTATTAAGCTTTACTATAAACTGAGCTATATTATTTAATGAGTCAGAGTAAATATTAAATAATAATGCTATAGAAAAATCCCAAAAAATCGTACCGTGAGAACTATTTATTAAAGCTTCTAGGTTTACAACTGCCTCAGCGTAATTCTCTTCACTAATTAAATCTTTAATAGTAATAAAAGCCTCATTAAATTGATTAATATTACTATTTCTTCCATTATTTTTACCACTCCAACTCCAATAAGGTATTGTTGAGTAGTTTGAATAGTTGATCCAACCATTGGTAGTAGAAGTTGGTTTAAACCAATAAGATTGAGGAGTTGTATTTCCATTAAAACTACCCCAATAATTATTTGGAGCAACTATTGGTCTAACATTATTTGTTATATATTTCTCAATGGCTTCAGATACCAAAATACCATCCCTTGAATTAATTTCAATATCATTTTTACCATTATATATATTCAAAGATCCAAAGTCCTCAATCAGTACATTAGGCAGTTCCGAATTAACAAGTTTATTGTTACTTATATTTGTATTACTTATATCTCTAGTACTCATATCAACAACAGATCCTCTACCAGATATTACTAATGCTCTTTTAGCTGATTCTCCAATATAATTTTTTTTTAGCTTAAAATCACTCAATATTGATATTATTCCATAAGTGTTGTTTTTAATTGTACTATTATTAATAGATCCTCTACAATTTATTGCCTTTATACCTGTAGAGCCTCTATGAAAATATGAATTACTAATATTTAAAGTAGAGTTTTTTGCAAAAATATTATCTGTAGTAGATCCTATTGTATTATAAAATTCAACTGATTTTATTGTAATTTTAGAATTATTTACTTCAATACCTGTGACAGCATTTTCAACTTTAATACTTGAAATTAGATTTTCCCCTTTTTCTTCATTTACATATATTCCACCCCAATTATCAGAGTAATCACTATTTTTTAGTACACTATTTGTTCCTCCAACCAAAGAACCATTTTTGCCAATAATAATTGATTGGTTCTCTGTAAATTGAAGCTCAACACCATCTGCAATAGTTAATTTTGCTCCATTATCTACTACTATTGAATAATCTAATAAATTTGACTCAGAAATAGTATAGTTTTCTCTTATTAGTTTAAAAGTTTTAGGTAAATAGTTATCCATGAGTATGGTAAATTCCTCACAATCTGAAGGTATTGAAAAAACTCCATTTGTAATGAATGATGTATTATATCCACTTGAGTTTTTAGTAGTAATTTGTGCATTGAAATAAACTTCACTACCATTACCGATAAGATACTGATTCTCTCCAGTTTTTATTACCTTTGTAATATTGGGAATATTTTTAACCCATAGATTTAACTCCGGATCTCCGTAAACTGATGCAGACATATGATCTAAATATCCACCTCCCTTATTTTTCCCAATCGCAAGTAAAACGCCACTATTCCTATCTAGAGTGGTGTTATCAAAATTATCACTTAAAATACCTTTTAAACCAAGATAAAGCTGTTTGTGTGCATTGTGTACGAGCCCTTGTCCACAATCACCAATATATATAGGTCCTCCCATTTCTTTAGAATAGCCAACAAATACCTCTGCCATTGATGGCATGTCTCTTTTATTTGTAGAAAAATCACCTGATATAAGATAATAATTATCCCAAAAGGCTGCTGTTCTACAAGATGCTGAAAACAAAACACTATATTTTCTGTTAAAATTTGATAAATTATCTAATCCATTTGAATATTCAGGCATTAAGCACCAACTAGCTGTTGGTGGCATAGGAAGATCCATATCTTGTTTATCAAGATTCCATACACCATAATTTCTTATTTGTTCATTCTGTCCTGAATTATATACAAATCTAAGCAAAGAAGAAACCTGTTTAGCACCGTGAGCGTCTATAAATTGTATAGCAGGATTGTGACCATTATAATGGGAGGTGAACTCCTCACCTCTTAAACCTATATCATGTTTGAGGTTGTAAGTTCCATTCTCATTTAGAAAGTCAGGTATCTCTGTTGAGGTATTCGAAAGGTCATTAGATTGTGCAATATAAACATTATTAAGATAGCTAATATCACCTAATCCTGGATTTTTTTCATATGTAATAGTTTTCTCTACCCAATTTTCTAAGTATTCGGGATTTTCTGTAGGAACGATAACCCTCCCAACAAAGATATCTGAAAACTTATCTATAGGATCATCACTAGGCTCACCGAATAAAGAAAAATAAAGAGAATCAATAACTCCATTTTCTTTAATTCCTATTGCTACTTCCTCGGCTCCATCTTTATTCCAGTCTGAGTTTAAATCAGCAAAATAATGGTCAGATACCAAAGGATAATACTTTCTGTATGCTATATTTCCAACCCAACCATATGTTTTATCATTTGCCCAATTCCCAAACATAACTGGGCTATTGAACTCATCTCCAACTACTAAAAGATAACTTAATCCATAGTTTTCAAATTTATTTCTTAAAAACTTCCTTAGAGAGGGAGCTTTGTTTACACCCTGATTTCCTGTTGTATTTTGTTCTCCATAGATCCCACATTGGGAGTTTGAAATAGTGTGGTCATCTCCGCCAATATCGTCAAAATCATTAGGGATTTCACTATTCTTTATAACTTTTACAAAGTTACCCTTAGCCCTCTTCCACTCAATAAATTTTTCTAGATAAGGATTGCCATAAAAATCATCTGCAACAATAATTAGATAATTATAGTAGTCATCATTGATTGGTCTATCAATAATCTCTATACTATCAAACATATGTTGATAGGATGACCAATTCACTACAGAACTTTTTACATATGCTTTATATGTTTCCACATCCTTTCTGAACATAATGTTTCTTGGTGAAGCCAAATCTTTACTATCAGGAACTAAATCATAGTCAAAACTAATATTTCTGTAGTGGATAAGTGAGTTGTTGTTACTATCCCATCTAACACAGTTTATTCTTATGGTAGCTACCTTTTGAAAACCTGCAATATAACCGTACTCAACCACCTCTGCTCTATCTAAAGGGTAAACACCAGAATAAAATCTTTGGTCTGGCTCTACGAAGCTATTGACTTCTCCAATGAAGGTTGTTTTAAATTGTTCAGGGAAAGGATTTGAGATCCCTTCATAAACTACACTATCTACAAAGGAATAAGTAAAATTTGAAATCTTCATATTATTGGGAATAATATAATTATATTCTTTGTAAGGTAGTGCAGGAGCACCTTTTGTTCCTCTTTCAGTGGGGTAATCATCTAAATAAAGTTTAGAGTATCCATCTGATAATGAAATTTGAAGTGTTCCTGAGCTATTGGCTATTGGCTCTGATTTTAGAATTATAAGTAGTGAAAAAAACATAAGCACTACACGTTTCATCTTTTCCTCCTAAATGTTAATGTATTATAATTTTACTTTAAATAGATGAATTACAAAAATCAAGAAGTTTTTTTACTTCTATTTTTAACTGTTTACATATTTTCACATATAAATTTATCAATAGATTTAACCCTATTAATATATCTATGATTCTTAAATATCTCCTCTTTAAGATTGGAGAGTATACTCTCTCTTTGATCTCTGTTTTTTAGGAAAAATTTTGTTTTATCATATATATCATCTAAGGATTCTACTATAGGAATATTGCAGTTTTCAAAGGCTTCCAACAAACCTTCTGTTGCCGTTGGAATTACCAAAGAGTTAAAAAAAGGAGCTTCCAAAATTACTTGATTAAATGATGTTGGAAGAAAGATGTTTTTTACACTTATAGTTATCTCTGATGAGTTGTATAGAGATATGAGTGAATTATGATTACTAGGCTTAAATCTCAAATATTTATAATTTTTAAATACAGATTCCCAATTTTTATCTCCAAAAATCTCTACTTTAAGTTTTAGTAGTTTGGTTAAAGTTTCAATCTTGTATTTTAGGTCTGCCTTTAGAAATATACCCTCAATGAACTGCTTTTGATCCTTTTTAGATGGGAATATAAGCTCTCCATATTTTTTCTCATAATTACTAATCATAGTTTCAAGATTATTCATACCCCCTAAAAAGTTATCTGAGATCTTATTTATTGCAGAAAGTAAATTGATATTATTGTTTAGAGTATTTATAGCTTCTAAACTTTTCAATTTATCTAAATTTGTGTAACCGTGGTACACTATATCTCTATTTTTTTCTACTCCTATTTTATAGAAGAATATATCCTCATTTAAAGCTATGGGTAGATATATTGGAGGGTGGTTAAAGCTATTTTCTAAATATTTTATCCAACTTTTATCAGGAACCATTATCTGAGTTGTTTGATAAATATTTTTTTCCAAACTTTCTCTCTCTATTAAAGGGTGAGCCGTTAAATATACAAAATGTCTAATACCCAAAAGATTTAACATTGCTCCCAAACTGCCTTCTAAATCAAAACCCGTAAAATTGACAGTAAAAATAAAATCCGGTTTTAAAAGTTCTATACCCTCTACAAATTTTCTATAGTAGTGAGATTTTATGGTTTTCTCTTTCTCTATATTGAAATAGTGAACTTTATATCCATAATTTATAAAAGCTAAACAGTACTGAAAGGTAATAAAATCCCCCAATCCTATAACAATAATTTTATACTTGGATCTTTGGGTAAATTTTTTATAGTTGCCTACTTTATAATTAATCACTCTAAAACACTCTAATCTTAACTGTTTTTAAGTAATATAAGATATATAATCATTTTATGAAAAATCCTAATTAGGATCTTAAAAATATAAAGAAATTTGTTTGTACTAAATGAGACTTTATCTCATAATCTTTTTTTAAGATATGGTTAAGAGATTATTATTGACTTTAAGGGTAAAAATAGGATATATTTAGCAAAAATAATTGAACATTGGGGTAGGAGAGATGTGCGGAGTAGTTGGTGTATATAATTCGGAAAATGCAGTTTACGATGTTATGCTTGGATTATTTGCAATCCAAAATAGGGGACAGGAGAGTTGTGGAATTGCAGCTTCAGATGGAACAGAGATCCAAAACTATAGAGGAATGGGTTTAGTTAAAGATGTTTTGGTTCCTAAAGTTTTAAATACAATGCCCGGAAAATTAAGTATTGGTCATGTTAGGTATCCTACCAGAGGATCCGACAATGTTAGTAATTCTCAACCCCACTTGGTAGAATCTTTGGAGGGAACTCTATTTTCACTGGCTAGTAACGGTGATCTTACAAACTATCAAACTATAGCTGTAGAGATGCTTAATCAGGGTGTAAGATTTAAAAGTGGTAATGATGGAGAGCTTCTTTTAAGATATATAGTCTGGAAACATTTGAGAGAAGGTATGAGTATTGTTGAGGCTATAAGATCTCTTATGTTCAATATTAAGGGTGCTTTTTCAACCGTTTTAATGGGTAAAGATGAAATGTGGGCTTTTAGAGATCCATACGGTGTGAGACCTTACTCATTTGGTAAGCTTGAAAATGGAGGATACGCTTTTGCTTCAGAGTCTAAGGCTTTGGATCTTTTGAGATGTTCTGAAATAGAGGAGGTTGAACCCGGAGAGATAATTCATGTGTTTAAGGGTGGAATTGAAAGAATAAAAAATGATGTTGTTAAGATGAGAAATGGTAGAAAAAGCTGTTCTCACTGTGTTTTTGAGCCCGTTTACTTCTCAATGCCCGATAGTAATGAGTATGGTATAAGTGTATATGAAGCAAGAAAAGAGATGGGGAGAAAATTAGCATCTTATGATGAGGATTTGGATATAGATGTTGTTGTCTCTGTTCCTGACTCTTCAAATATGCAGGCTATGGGTTACGCTGAGGCTAAAGGTGTTCCTTTTGAGATGGGGCTAATTAGAAATCACTATGTAGGAAGAACCTTTATTAAACCTGATCAAGCCGGAAGAGATGAGAGTGTTAAGCAGAAGTTTAATCCTGTAAAATCTGTTCTTGAAGGAAAGAGAATAGTTTTAATTGATGATTCTATTGTTAGAGGAACAACTATGAGAAAGATAGCAGGAATGCTTCGTTCTGCCGGAGTTGAGGAGATCCATTTAAGGATTGCTTCTCCTCAGGTTAAATATTCATGTTTCTATGGTCTTGACACCCCTACAAGAATTGAGCTTGTTGCTAACACTATGAGTGTTGAAGATTTGAAAAAGCATTTAAGAGTTGATAGTTTAAAATATATTGAACAGAAAGATCTTTCAGATTCTGTAAACAATACAGATGACAGATTCTGTTTTGCATGTTTTGATGGTAACTATCCAATTGAGCTCATTGATGTTAGCTAATCTGTTCTAATAAACAGATAGTTTTATTGTTTAGGTTTGTTTTTAGTTTAATAACCCGAAAACAAACCTTTTTTATTTCCCCAAAATGGTAATACTCAATTGTTTCGGTAAATATTGTTTATCTCTATATTTCTTGCTAACTTCTATTATTAATAAAAGTATAAAGGTTAAATTGTGAAAAATATAAAATTAGATATTCAGTATGATGGAACAGATTTTAACGGATCTCAAATACAGGATAGCGGCAGAACAGTACAAGGTGAGCTTGAAAAATCTCTATCAAATCTAACAAAAGAAAAAATAAAAGCACTGTTTTCAGGCAGAACAGATTCAGGAGTTCATGCAAAACACCAAGTTGTAAACTTTAAAACAGAATCAACTATACCTCCTGAAAAGTTTTATCTTGCTCTTAAAAGTTTCTTACCAAATGATATACTCGTATTGAGTTCAGAAGAGGTTTCTATAGATTTTAACTCAAGATTTGATGCTAGAAATAGAGAGTATAGGTACTTTATATCAAATAGAAGGGATCTTTTTAACAGAAAATATACTCTCTTTGTTAAAGATTTTGATATTGATAAAGCTAATGAACTTAATGAACTTTTTATAAAAAACAAAAATTACAGATCTTTCTGTTCCTATAAATCAAGTGAGAAAACATTTTTATGTGATATAAGAGATATTGGCTGGAAAAAGAGTAATGATAATATCTATTTTGAGGTAAAAGCAAACAGATATCTCCACAATATGATTAGAATATTGGTATCAACATACTTGGAGTATGTAACTGATAGATTGAGTTATGATGATGTGAAAAGGATTATAAATGCTAAGGATAGAAAGTTTGCACCTCAAACTATATCTCCAATAGGTCTATTTTTATGGAAAATAGAATATTAATTTAGGTAAAACTACCATTATTGGAGAATCTTTATTGGAAAACAGTAGAAAAAATATAGAAATTTTACCACTAATAGATAATTTTTTTGATGATCTTGAAGTTGATAAAAAAACAGTAGATGAATGGTCACTTGTTCTCTTTTCAATAGGTATAGCTCACAGTGTAGAGGAGAGGGAAAGCGGTTTTGTTATAGTTCTAGAATCTACAGAGGATAATAATAGAGCAGCCAAAGAGATTATTGAGTATGTAGAGGGTATAAAAGCTAAGAGTATTTACTCAAAATCTCAAAAAAAGAGGGATAGAAAAATCTTTTCCATTGTTACTTTTCTTTGGTTTTTATTTTTTATCTTTTTTCTACTCACTGAAACAACTGAAAACCTTTTTCATTGGAAATATATTGGAATAAACTCCGCTTTTAAAGTAAAACAGGGTGAGTTTTGGCGAATTGTTACCGCTCTTTTTCTTCATGGAGATATTGCTCACTTTTTGGGAAATATGCTTGTAGGTTTTTTAAGTTTTTCGGCACTTTCCATGTACTTAGGAGTAGGATCTTCTACCCTTCTTTTTATATTGTCGGGATCTCTTGGAAACTATCTAAATATCTGTTTTAGAAACTTTCATCTTTCTTTGGGTGCATCAACCTCTATATTTGGGGTTATAGGTGTTATGATTGGTCTTCAATTTTATAGAGAATATAGAAATAGAAAATGGCTAATGATGACAGCTATGTTAATAATATTGGCTCTATTGGGAACTGCAGGTGAAAATACAGATTTTGGAGCACATTTTTTTGGAATGTTATCCGGTGTTATTTTCGGTATAATATATCATGCTTTTGATATTAAATATGGACTTAGAAAGCCTTTATTTCAAACAATATTTTTTATATCCTCTTTTCTGATTTTTTCTATCTCATGGATTTTATCTTTTTTTATTATTCTTTAAGCCTAAGATTTGAACATTTTACTATTAGATAAGTACTATTTTTAGTATATTGAATAATGTAATTAAATTTAGATGGGACAGAAAATGAAAAAAATTATGATATTTTTTTTCGCCTTAATAATTATTGGTTGTGATAGCGGAAATGTTACCGCTCCAAATACTGAGACGGAATATTACATAATTAGTGATCTTGAAAATAGTATAATTAAATCCGGATACAGTAATAATAGGGACAATCTTATAATCATTGGCTATGATCAAAATATATACCCTGATTCTATATCAATCTCTGCTACTCTCACAAATGAGAGTTTTTTATTATATGTACCTTTTTTTGATGATGGAGGGTTTGATCAATCAAGTAATGATCATATACCAAAAGATGGAAAATTTACGGCACTACTTCCTAAAAACTCTATTCCGGAAGGTAGTTACAAACTTAATATAAACGCTTTTCATGGTAATATTGAGGTGTCTAACATTTTTGATATAAGTTTTTCAAATGCAAAAGTTCCCATAATTGAGTTTGTTTCCAATCTGAATAATGGAGATATTTTAGAATCGGGTTTTGAGACGATTATTTCCTCTGTTAAAGTAATAGATGAGGATAATATTAATGGAGTTGATGATACTCAAGATTTAAAACTTGAAATAATAAAAGATGGTAGTGTTTTTAAAAGTTTTAATTATACAAGAGAAAATTATGAAGATGATTTTATTGTTGAAATAATGAGAGATATTTCATCTGCTTTAGAAACAGGAGAGTATACTTTTAAGTTTACTGCCAAAGATGATTTTGACAATATTAGTACACCTTACATTTTGAATATAACTCTTGTTAATGGGGATCCCGTAATAGTTTCAAATAATATTCCTGAATCTATAGAACTTGAAGAGGGTGATAATAAAACTACATTTTCTGTAGAGATTAGTGATGGTCAAACTCTTTCAGATATTGATAAGGTTGAGTTTAAACTACATGTTTCACCAACCCTTTATCCAATGTTTGATGATGGAGATCCTTTAAGAGGAGATTTGATAGCTGGAGATGGGATATACTCTGAAATTTTCTCATTTCCATATAACGTTGTAACACCGGGTGAATATCTATATGATATTATAGCAACTGATAAGGCTGGTAATATTACAACATCAACATACACTTTAGTTATAAAAGATGATGAATAAGGTTAAAGAATGAAAAAAATAGTTACAATCTTTATAGTTTTACTTGTTTCTCTATCATTTTCAAAACTTCCTTCTACTTACAAATTTGAGAGAGATAAAAATTTTGATAATGATCATATACATGGAAACTTTATTTTAGATATTGTTACAACTCCTTTGACTCCGGAGAATATTTATGTAGCAACAGGAGACGGACTTAGTGTTGGCGATAACTTAGATGAATCAATAGATAATTTTAAATGGTTTAACACTGTTGTTGGATGGGGAGGTTCCAGTGCCATTGCTTTTTCTGCGGATAAAGAGGTACTTTGGATGGCGACCGGAAAAGATTCTTTTGTTGTTGATACTGATGATTTCCTTCCTACCGGATCAGGTATTCACAGAAGTGATGATTTTGGTAAAACATGGAAACATTTTAAGCAACCGGGATTAACCCCAATTCAGGGTATTACATATGATCTTGCTTGTGATGATAAAGGTCAAGTTTGGGCTGCATGTTTTGGACAATCTATTCAGAGAAGTTCAGATAATGGAGAAAGTTGGACTCCTCTCTCTCCTGATAGTATACCTTGGTCACCAACCTCTCCTTTAAAGTATCTTAATCATAGGGTTTTTTCAGTTCATCATTCGGTTGAAGATCAGATGATTGTAGGTAGTGCAGGTGGTATAAATTTTTTAGAGAACTATAATGTTCCTGATGAAGATTATGTTTGGAAAAATTTCTCTTATCCTCAGCTTACAGGAAATTTTGTAACCCATATTAATTCTAGAGAGTATGAAGGTAAGAGTGAAATTTGGGCTGCTACATGGGTTGCTGAATCTCAGAGCGAGAAAAATGGAGTTTCATACACTAATGATGGTGGAGAAACATGGAATAAAACTCTTGTGGGTGAGAAAATCTACTCTATTGATTTTTCTCAAGATGGTGTTTTTGCTTCAGGTTCTAACGGTTTATGGTTCAGAAGAGACGGAAGTGAAAATTTTGAGAAGTTTGATATAAGAATTAATGACCCTATGAGTATGGAGGTTATTGAAATAGAAAGAGTTTATACTTTCAAAGAGTATGATGGAAAATATTTTATAGGAACTCCTAAAGGTGTTGCTGTTTCTGATGATATGGGAAATAGTTGGAAACTTTTCCAAGGCTATAAAAAACCTGAGGTTGAAGATAAAGAGAAAACCTATGCTTTCCCTTCTCCATTTTCCCCTTCAAGACATGAAAACGTAAAGATTATTTTTGAAAATAGAAGCAGTACAAAAGTTACTTTTAAGGTTTTCAACTTTGCCAATGAGAAGGTTGTTACAATAAAAAATGGTATTGTTTATGAACCCGGAACCCACTACTTACTCTGGAATGGAAAGGATTCAGACGGAGATATAGTTGCCAATGGCGGTTACTTTTACCTTCTTGAGTATGATGGTAAAAAAGAGTGGAATAAGTTTTTTATTTTTGATTAAGGGATCTCTATAATGAAAGTTTATATAATTATAATATTTGGTTTTATTCTTTCTCTATTTGCTACTACAGATGGTAGTAAGGCAGGAAGTTTTTTAAGATATGGAATGGATGCAAGGGGAGAGGCTTTAGGAAGAGCTTTGGTTGCAGAGTATAAAGATACAGGTTTTTCAGCTTTTTATAATCCTTCTGTTTTATCTACAGTTGAAAAATATTCTCTATCTTCAAGCTACAGATCCCTTTCGTTAGATAGGAATTTAGGGCATGTTGGCATATCAATTCCTCTTAGAGGAGAAGCAGGTGTTTCTTTAAATTGGATCTATGGATATACAACAGACTTTAATAAAAGGGATAATGACGGAAATATTTACGATATATTTTCATATAATGAGAATATGTTTTCCCTCTCCTTTGGTTTAAAGTTAAAAACAGGTTTGAGATTTGGTATAACAGGAAAATATCTTTGGGCAAGAGTTCCTGAATTTGATTATACGGGAGAAACTGTTAATGCAACAGGTATAGCAGCAGATCTTGGAATCTCTTATCAAAAGGAGACCCAATTTGGAGATTTTTCATTTGGAGCCGTAGCAAGAAATATTAAGGGTTCCTTTAAGTGGGATTCCAAAGCTGTATTTAGCGAACCAAAAACAAAAACAGATAAGTTTCCTTCAACATATGAAATTGGTTTAAACTATATCCCTCAATTTTCAAGAGATTTAAAACTTTATTTAGCTGAATCTTTTTCAGATGAAGGTTACTATGGTTTTAAAATGGGGATTGAGTACATGTACATGTTTAGAGAAACTAAATTTTTTATTAGATCCGGTATAAACAATGATACGGTATGTAGCGGAGTTGGTTTACAGTATAACTACAACAACTATTTAATAGATTTTGATTTTTCCTATGGATATGAGGATATGGGAGAAAGCGAACCTAAAACTTTTAGCGTTAAATTTACATTTTAGTATTGGAGATAAAGATGAGAAAAATTATTGTTTTAATATTAATAATTATAGTATCTGCGGTTTATTCTAAATCAGGATTCAACTTTCTTAAAATGGAGCACTCTCCTGTTGGTATCTCAACAGCTGGAACAGATTATCTTTTTTCTCCAAAAGGGCAAGCGGTAAACTATAATCCGGCAGTTCTTTCCCTTTTGGACGGGACATCTTTTGGAGTCTCTTACTCATCTTCAGTTGAGGATAGTTATTTTACATCTTCCGAGATTAATCATAATCCCGGAGTTGGAAATATATCAGTTATATTTAATAGTTATGGAATTGATGATATTGATGGATATTATAAACCTTCAGAAAATCCACAGTATAGTTTTGATGCAAAAACCTTAGTTTCAGGTATAGGTTATGGTTATAAGTGGAATGATAACTTTAGTTTTGGCTTATCCTATAAACTTATTTTTGAGAAGATTGAATTTGATGAAGCATGGGCTCATTCGTTTAACGGAGGTGTTGTATATAGAGATTTGATTGAGGGATTGGTACTTTCTACCCATATTTCTAATCTGGGAACCTCAACAAGAGTTGAAGATACAAAGGAGAATCTTCCTTTTTCATTAAACGGAGGTATCTCATATTCACATAAGATAAATTTAGTTGGCGTTAATTTTGCCGTAAATAACAGGTATGATTTTAATGATGAGAAGAATTTTTTAAACTTGGGAGCGGAGATATCTTGGCAAAGTTCTTTCTTTTTAAGAGTGGGATACAGACCTGAAAATGAGGCTCAGATTTTAAGTTATGGAGCAGGATTTAAGGTTTATGGTTTATCTGTTGACTACTTCTATTCTCAGTTTGATGATATAGGGGATACTCAAGGATTTTCGGTTAATTATCAACTATTTTAATCCAATATTTTTTGGTGAATTACTATAAGAGAATAATTTTTGTTGTAAATTTGTTATAGAGAGGTAGAAGATTTATGAAAAGTTGGAAAATAGGAACAAAGTTACTATTTTTTGTTGTATCGGTAACTTTTGTTTTAATAACTACTCTTATTGTGGTTAATGTAGGTAAATTCAAGAATCTTACCAAAATGATGTTGGGTAAACAATCTGAAGAGGTTGCTTACAGATACGCAAACAAAATTATGGGCGAGTTTGACAAAACTTTAGTAATCGCAAGAAGTACTGCATATGCTATTTCAGGTTTAAAAGAGGAAGGAAATATAAATAGAGAAGATGTCCTTTCAATTCTTAAATCTGTAGCCAAAAATAATGAGTGTATAGCAGGTATATTTGCTGTGTTTGAACCAAATAGTATTGGAGGTAATGATAGTAGATATATTGGTCGTAAGGGCTCCGATGAAACAGGAAGATTTGTTCCTTTTTTTAAGAAGTTTGACAACAAAATAAATTTTGATCTTGTTAAAGATTATCATGAGAATGATTCTGGAAATAAGTTTTATATGTATCCTAAAAATACAGGAAATGAATTGATTGATAATCCCGTAATCTATCCTTTGGGAAACAGTAAAAAATTAGTTACTGCATATGTTGTTCCTATAAAAGAAAATGGAAAATTTATGGGAGTTGTTGCTACAATTATAGATCTTGGTATATTTCAAGATTTAATAGAAAAAAATAGTCTTGAAGAAACAGGATTTGCATTTTTTGTTGCTAATAATGGATTAACTGTAGCACATCCTGAAATTAACGGTGAAAGTATGGTTGGAAAAAACTTTTTTAAGGTTTTATACGAAAATGGAGATAATAAATATAAAGAAGATGCTATAAAAGAGGGAAAATTTCTTGTAACAAAAGGTGTTAATTTAAAAAATGGAAAAACTACAGAAGTTATATATACACCTATAAAAATAGGAGATACCAATACACCTTGGTCTCTCTGTGTTGTAATGCCTACATCTATTTTGGAGCAGGTTAATAGAGTACAATGGTTCTCTATAATTTTTTCAGTTATAATATTATTTGTTTTAGGAGGAGTTATCCATTTCCTAATTTCTAAAATAGTTGCAAGACCTCTTCTTATGATTTCAGATTATGCGTCTAAAATTGCTAGAGGAGATCTTGATTTTTATATTGAAATTGATAGAGAGGATGAGATTGGAACTCTTGCAAACTCATTTAGATCAGTTCAAGAAACAAGTGAGGATATTTCTAAACTTATAGCTTATATAAATGGGGAGTACAATAAAGGTAATCTAAAAGCTAAATTTAACACCTCTCAGTTTAAAGGGGAATGGAAAGATCTCATTGATAATGTCTTAAAAACTTTTAATAGTGTTATTATTCCTGTAAGAGAATCAATTAGGGTTCTGGGAAAAATAAAAAGAGGTGATTTAAGAGAAAATATTACTATGGAAGTTAATGGTGATTTTAATGAACTTAAAGATGCTGTTAATGGTGTTCATGCCGGTCTTTCATTTATAATACAATTTTCCAAAAAAATAGCCAATGGAGATATGGAAATAGATATTTTCAAAGCCTCAAATGATGACCAGATTCATGAATGGCTGGTACTAATGAGAGACAATATTAAACATATTGTTTATGAGGTTAATAAATTTGGAGAGTTCTCTTCTAAAGGTGATTTTGATAATATTAGCTTTGAGAATAAAGATGCTAATGGTGTTTATGAAGAAATTTTTAATAATTTAACCAAAACAGTTAAAGCTATAAAAGATCCTCTTAATGAAGTAAACTTTGTTATGGGAAAAATGGCAAATAGAGATCTTTCTGTAAAGGTTGAGGGTGATTACGAAGGTTTGTTCAGAGGAATGAAAAGAAGTATAAATGATTTTACGGATGCAATAAATAAAGCTCTTTCTCAAGTTGCTGCTTCCACAGATGAGATAAATATAGGTTCTTCCAAAATATCCGGTGCAAGTCAAAGCCTTAAAGAGAGTGCTAACAAACAGGCAGAAGCCGTTGATGAATTAACTAAAACTATGACAGAGATCTCTTCTCAAACTAGAGCAAATGCCGAAAATGCGAACATGGCAACAAAACTTGCTGTTGAGGCTAAAAAATCTGCAGATTCAGGAAATAAGCGAATGGATGAGATGGCAAAAGCTATGAATGAAATTTCAGAAAGTTCTCAGGAGATAAAAAAAGTAATTAAGGTTATTGATGATATAGCTTTCCAAACTAATCTACTGGCATTGAACGCGGCTGTTGAGGCTGCTAGAGCCGGAGCTCACGGTAAGGGTTTTGCCGTTGTTGCAGATGAGGTTAGAAACTTAGCTCAAAGATCGGCAGAAGCTGCAAAAGAAACAACAGAACTAATAGAATTATCCAATAAGAGGGTTGAAAAAGGCTCTGACATAAGTATGGAAACCATGAGATCACTCGAAGAGATTTCACTAAATATAACAAAAACGGTTGACTTGGTGGAAGAGATTGCCATATCTTCTGAAGATCAGGCTAGGGGTATTGAGCAATCAAATGACGGTTTATCTAGAGTATCAATAGTTACACAACAAAATGTAAATATGGCAGAAGATACAGCGGGAGTTTCAGTTGAGTTAACATCACAGGCTGAAAATCTAAAAAATATGATCTCTTCATTCAGGTTAGATAGTTCTGATTTAGCTACAAAAAACATTGATATAAGGGTTAATGATGAATTTGAGAATAGTTCTGAGGATGATTTAGAATATGTTGATGACTTTAATGAGTTTTAGAACTTAAATTAATTGTATTAAAAAAAGGGGGTGTACTATTTTATACACCCCTTTTTAGTTAGTTTATATTATATAGCTCTATTTCCATTTGTTTTCATGAAATATTCAGTCTAATAAACAAAAGATTGTAAATTTAAAAAAAAATAGTATATTACCTATAGGAATTGTTTTTTGTTCAGTTCAATTTTTAAACTACCGGTGTATTTTTTGTCGCCAAAAGTGAAGTTTGAACTGAAAGGGCTTGTTTTTTAAGTCAGCAGCTTTTTTTGGTGCTTTTGTTAGTTTTTTTTACATATCGGAGAAGTGATTCAAGTATACGGTAGTAGCGTTATTTATACTTCCGTTAGAAATAACTTTATTTATAACACTTTCATATCTTAAAATAGAGTTCTGGAAGTGAGGCTTTATACAAAAATTTTCTGTTATAAAAGTTTGTGAGGTTAAGATGAAGTATCTATTTTTATTATCATTTATCATAAGTTGCTCTTTTCTCTATTCCTATGAGGTAGAGTGGGCTAAAATGTATAAAGGACCGAACAACAAGCCCGGCTTAGGAAATGATATCTTTTTTCATAACAATACTTTATACACTACAGGATCTTGTGGTTCAGAGTCTAGTGATCTTTGGTTATTAGGAGCTGACATAGATGGAAATGTGATACTCAACCAAAATATTGGAGGTACTGGTAATGATGTTGGACACTCTTTAATAGTTGATAATGATAATATTTATGCTGTTGGTGAAAGTGGGAATAATGGATATTTTGTTAAAACAGATCTAAGTGGATCTACTCCCATGGAATTAAATATTGAAGGTCTTGGTGAAAATGGTTTAAATCATCTTTTAAAAATGATTGATGGTAATCTTCTTTTGTCCGGTTTTGATACAAAAAATGGTTCTAAAGATTTTTTTATTTACAAAATAAATCCTGATAATGGTAAAAAAATATGGTCATCAACTCTTGGTAATCACACTAAGTTTGAAAAATCTTACTCTTCAATAGTGGGTCCTAATTACCATATATTTATTGTTGGCTATACATCCCATAGTAAACACGCTCTTGTTGTAAAGACAAATTATTTAGGGGTTTATGAAGCCGATTATAAACATAGTCAATTTGAAAGCTTTAATGATATTATATATGATGATAATAATAAATTTATTTTACTGGGGTACTCAAAAAGTTTTGCTAGTGGATCTCGAGAAAAACTTGTTAAAGCAAAGATTGTTAAAATGGATACTGATGGTAATTTTTTAGAATCACCTTCTACATTTACCTTTGGAAATAACAATATAAATAAACCAAAATCAATTATTAAGCTTTCTTCCGGTAACTATCTGCTATGTGGTCTTACAAAGGTTACAGAAGATAGTAATGCTCAGGCTTGGCTTTGTGAGTTTACTCCTTTAGGTGATGTGGTGTGGAACTATGCCTACGATGAAAATATTGATGACGAATTTAATTCCGTTATTGAGCTTCCTGACCAAAGTTTAGTGGCAGTTGGAAAAACTATCTCAAATGATAATCATTCAAAACAGCTAATTGTCAAATTTAGAAAAGAGGGGATTAATCAAGCTCCTGTAGTCTCAGAGATACCTTCCCAAACAGTAGATGAGGGACAGCAATTCTCTACAATAAATTTAGATGATTATGTTGCAGATCCTGATAATGATGATGAGGAGATAATTTGGTCAATTGCAGGTAATAATACTCTAAGTATTGATATTATTGATAGAGTTGCCACAATTTCTTATCCCAATACTTGGTTTGGGAGTGAAACAATTACCTTTACAGCTACAGATCCAAAAGGACTTTTTCATTCTGGTAGTGCTACCTTTACCGTAAACGATATTGATCAGCCGATTTCAGTAACCTCAATCTTACCAAATGAAGGTGGAAACTTAACTGTTAATGAAGGAGATAGTTTAGATTT
>PDON01000082.1 GCA_002742935.1 Candidatus Cloacimonadota bacterium
TTGCTCATGTTCAGGAAGAATTGAGTTTATAAAACTTTTTAAGATATGCTTACTATCTTCACTACCAAACAGCTTTCTAAAAACAATATCAGCTTTAGGATTTAATCTACACATAATAACCTCCATAATAGTTTTTATGATAAGGGTTTTTAGTAAAACTCCATAATTATAAAATATGGATATTTTGGGTTAAGATCAAGATAAATGGTAGGTTGTATCAACACCTTTGTAGGTATGGATCAATGTCTAATTAATGGTTTGTTCAACCCTCATCTGCCCTTTGGGCATCTTATCCCTGAAAAGGGAAAAGAATTTCAACTCCCGTCTTCGGTCTCCCGTCCTCGGTTTTCTATCTCCCACCTCCCCCAAAACTTCAGAGTTTAGAGAAGCGAGCAGTACAAGGAATTGATTTTTTATGTGATAGGATCCTAGTAAACCTAGTTGACTTGAACAGAAAAAATCGATGACGAAGTAATACGAAGCTTATCGGAACTCTGGGGGAAAAGTTTTAAGATTTTTCTCAAAATCTATAAACTTTTTTGGGCATTCCTTTTGTAGCCAAAAGAAAGAAAAGCTCTTCTTTTTCATCTGAAAAAGAAGCAAAAGCAGAATTAGGGCAAAGCCATGTTGCTTACCATTATCGATGATGGTAACACAGCCCTTTGCGGGCTGCCGATTCCACCGCTATGTCGGAAACTTTTTAAGGAATTAGATATTAAATTGTTTCCGAATAGAGGATACATCGGTTCCTTTTACTCATATAACATCCTTCTTTTGAAGATTCCAAGTTTAACAGTTCCGATATAGTTAACCAATATAGTTATTTCAACTATCTCGGTTTCTTCTTTTTTATTAAAAGAAGCAAAATAATAATGATACCAAACTCCCACCTTCCGTCTTCCATCTTCTGTCTTCCGTCTCCCCCAAAATACTCAGAGTTTCGAGAAGCGAGTAGTACAAGGAATTGATTTTTTATGGGATAGGAGCCTAGTAAACCTAGGTGACTTGAACAGAAAAATTTGATGACACAGTAATGCGAAGCTGGTAGGCAGTCTGAGAAGAATTTCAACTTTGGTCTCCCGTCTTCGGTCTCCTGTCTGCGTGCGTGGCACGCACAGGCAGATCCACCTCTCCCCCAAAACTTCAGAGTTTCGAGAAGCGAGTAGTACAAGGAATCGATTTTTTATGGGATAGGAGCCTAGTAAACCTAGATCGATTTTTTATGGGATAGGAGCCTAGTAAACCTAGGTGACTTGAGTATAAAAAATAGATGACGAAGTAATAGGAAGCTTATCGGAACTCTATCATAATTTTAAATATTTCTATTTCTATACTCAATCAAATACCTTATTTTCAAACTTAATAACAGACTACTTGGAGATTTTATGGAGAGATCCAATCATAAAAACATAATGATACTAGGGACAGCATCATCTGTTGGAAAATCAATAATAACTACAGGTTTGTGTAGGGTTTTTATTCAAGATGGATACTCCGTTGCACCTTTTAAATCCCAAAATATGTCTCTAAACTCATTTATTACAGATGATGGATTGGAGATGGGTAGAGCACAAGTGGTTCAAGCTATAGCATCTAAGATAAAACCTAAAGCATATATGAACCCTATTCTTCTAAAGCCAAGTGGGGATAGTAGATCCCAAGTTATTATAAATGGTAAAGCTAGAGAATCTATGGCAGCAGATGATTATTTTAAGTTTAAACCAAAACTAAAATCTATCATAATGGAAAACTATAATAGGATTGTTGAAAATTTTGACCTATCTGTTATTGAGGGTGCAGGTTCTTGTGCTGAGATAAATCTTGCTGAGAATGATATAGTAAATATGGGTATGGCAGAGATGGCAAACGCTCCTTGTATCTTGGTTAGCGATATTGAGAGGGGTGGTGTTTTTGCATCTATTGTCGGTAGTTTACAACTCTTACCAAAGAATCAGAGGGAAAGGATTAAAGGTGTTATCATCAATAAGTTTAGAGGGGATATATCCCTCTTTAATTCAGGGGTAGAGATGTTGGAAAACATTATAAACCTTCCTGTTTTAGGAGTGGTTCCTTTCAAGAAATTCTATATTGAGGATGAGGACGGTGTTTCAGATATTTTCAAAAATAGTAAAGAGAGTAAAAAATCTGATACAACAAATATTGAGATAGTTGTTGTAAAGCTTCCTCATATATCAAACTTCACAGATTTTGAGATATTTACTATAATTCCAAGTGTAGATCTTAAATTTGTTACTAAAGCTGAGGAGATTAAAGATCCAGATATTATAATTATTCCAGGATCAAAAAATAGTATTGAGGATCTGATCTTTCTGAAAACAGAGGGTCTTGATAAAAAAATTTTAGAGATGGAAAGATTAGGGAAGATAATATTTGGAATATGCGGAGGGTTTCAGATTTTAGGCAACTCTATAAGCGATCCTAAAGGTGTTGAATCAACAACTAAAACCATTGAAGGGTTGAAACTTTTAGATATTGATACCACTATGGAGAGTAGTAAAAGAACATTGCAAGTAAATATTAAAATAAACTCCAATGATCCTTTCTTTAATAATTTAAATGGTAACTATCTCGAAGGTTATGAGATCCATATGGGTAAGAGTTTTGGAGATGATTCTAAAAATATGTTTACTAAAACAAAGAGTGAAGTTAGTAGTATTAAGAAGAGAAATATTTTTGGTTCATATCTTCACGGTATTTTTGACAACCTAAAGTTTACAGAGGAAGTTATCAATCTAGCAAGATCTAAGAGGGGTTTACACCACCAAAAAATAGATATACCTCTAAAAGATTTTAAGGAGCAGGAGTATAATAGATTGGCAACCCATATGAGAAGATTTATAGATATTGATAAAATCTATAAAATTATGGGGGTAGAAAGATAGAATGAAAGAGTTAAGATCAATAGTATCAGGGTTTCAATTTCTTACAATCATACCATTAAAAATCGATACAGATTTTGAAGATTTAAAAAACTCATTAAAATATTTCCCTTTAGTTGGATTGGTAATTGCTCTTATAATATTCTACTCTTATCAAATATTGGGAAAATATTTAGATAGTGGAGTTTCTGCTACAATTACTATACTAATATATGCAGTTTTAACAAGAGGGTTGCACCTAGATGGATTGATGGACACCATAGATGGTTTTTTCAGCTATAGAAAAAGGGAGAGGATTTTAGAGATAATGAAAGATCCTACCGTTGGTAGTTTTGCTGTCATTGGTGCTTTAATTTGGGGACTAATATTCTTTTCAACACTACCACTTTTAGGATTAGCCAAAATAGTTACAATATTTACTCTTTCAAGGTATAATATTTTGATGATGCCACTACTATTTAGCTATCCTAGAGAATCTGGAACAGGTAAATTTTTTGTAGAGAATATCTGTTTAAAAAAGTTTATATTCTCATCAATTATCACAATAGTTTCAATCTCTATATTTAATCTCTCATACTTAATATACCTACCTATATCTCTTTTGATATCATATCTCATAGGGGTATGGTCAAAAAAGATGATCAATGGGATAACAGGAGATGTTTTAGGGTTTACAAATGAGTTTACAACAATGGTATTAATGGTTCTACTCTCTGCTTATTAGGCAAATAGTTATGATTTATGTTTTTATTATTGCAATACTATATGATTTTCTAATCGGCGAGGTTCCATTAAAGATCCACCCTGTTGTATGGATAGGTAACACTACAAACTATTTTAAGAAAAAATATCCTCCATTGGATAGTAGTAAAGATTACCCTAGATCTATACTACTTATAATAGTGGTTATACTAACCTTTGTAACCCCTACGCTTTTTATAGATCAAGATTCTTTTTTAATGGTTATTTTATCGAGCTATATATTTACAACAACATTCTCTTTTGGGTACTTTTACAAGGAGATCTCTAAACTATTTACACTTTTCCAAGAGAATAGAACTGAAGATGCCAGAAAGGTTGTAAATGGGCTAGTAAGTAGAGATGTCACAGATCTTTCCCACGATGAACTTTTAGGGTGTGCAATTGAAACTACAGCTGAAAATATAAGCGATTCCATTACAGCACCTATATTTTACTTTATAATTGGAGGGTTGCCACTAGCTATTCTCTACAGGGTTTTTAATACGCTAGATGCAATGATTGGTCATAAAGATAGATATTTCTACTATGGTAAAATTGTAGCTAGAACAGATGATATTTTAAATATCATACCATCTAGAATAACTTTGATTATACTTATTTTTATAACATTTTTTAGAGGGGATAGATCTATTTATCCTTTAAAGATTTTATGGAGAGATAGGTATAAAACAGGTAGCCCTAATGCTGGTCTTTCAATGGCATATATGGCAGGGGTGTTAAGGATTCAATTGACAAAAAGAGGGATCTACTCCCTTGGAGATGATTTAGAGCCTATATCTATTGAAAAGTTTAGTGTAATGATAAAATATATGAGGATATCTGTATCTATAGTATATATTTTGGGTTTAGGATTTTTATTATTGGGAATGGTATAGGTTATGGAAAAAGATATCAACTGGATTAGAGATGAGATATCAAATGTTGAAGCCGTTCCTCATGGAAGTACACATCTACCAAATATTGTAGATTTTAGTTCAAGTGTTATCAAGCTAGACTTACCTATAGATAAGATTATTTCTAACATTGATATATACTCATACCCCGATACAACAAACTTTGAGTTTAGATCTAAGGCTGCAGAAAACTATAATCTTTCCCCAAATAATATTTTTTGTGGTAATGGCTCTTCTGAAATAATGTGGAGTATTGGATTAGCATTTGTAAAAAGATCCTCAAAATCACTTCTCATCTCACCAACATTTGGAGAGTATAAGAGAATACTCACAATAATGGGCTCAGATATAGAGTATCACACACTAAAAGAGGATAGAGGATTTAGGCTTGATATATCAACCTACCTAGATCAAGCAAAGGGTAAGGATATAATATTTATATGCAATCCCAACAATCCTACAGGCGAGTTTATAGGTTTTGATAAGCTGGAAACAATATTTAAAAATAGTCCAAACACCCTATATATTATAGATTCTGCTTACATAGATTTTGCCATTGATGATTTTAGCTATAGGGAGAAGATGAAATATTTTATAGATAGATATAATGTAATCTTTCTACACTCCTTAACAAAAAGTTTTGGAATAGCAGGTTTGAGATCTGGATATTGTTTAGCTTCTGAGGAGAAGATATCACTTTTAGATAGAGTAAAAACCCCTTGGAATATTAACAGATATGCCCAAGAGGTCTCAATCTATATTTTAGAAAATGAGAAAGAGATAATCAAAAAGGCCCAAGAGATAAAAAACAGCTCTATAAAGCTGAGGAAAAAGATATCAAATCTTGGGTTTACTACAATAGATTCTACAACGGATTATTTTCTTGTTAAGGTAGGAAATAGCTTAGAGGTAAAAAGAAAACTTTTAGAGGAAAAGATTTTGATTAGAGAACTTCAATCTATGGGTTTAAACAACTATATAAGAGTCACAGGAAAAGATGAAGAGAAAAATAATCTTCTCTTGAGATTGTTGAAAAGGTCAGACTTTCGATAAAAAAGCAGTACAAGGAGTTGATTTTTTATGCGATCCATAGCCTAGAACTACTAGGTGATTTGAGTATAAAAAAGTGAGGACGAAGAGATACGAAGTTTATTGGCAGTCTGGTTGAAATTATAAAAAACTATTAGGTGTTAAAATGAAAAAAAGATTAGAAGAGTATTTAAGTAAAATTGAACCAAAAGATTTAGAGTTTGGAGAGAAAGCAAGAAAGAGACAAGACAACTTAACAAAGCCCCAAGGAAGTTTAGGAAGATTGGAGGATATCTCTATTGAGGTTGCTTCAATGACTAGATCTGAAAAGCCAACTATAGATAGAAAGGTCAACTTTGTTTGTGCAGGGGATCATGGGGTTGCAAGTGAGGGTGTTAGTGCATTTCCTCAAGAGGTTACAGTTCAAATGGTTTATAACTTCATAAGTGGTGGAGCAGCTATAAATGTTCTTGCAAAAAATAGTGGTGCAGAGGTTGTTATAGGGGATTTTGGAATTGCTTCAAAGATGGATATTGATCACCCTAACTATTTTGATAAAAAGGTTGGTTTTGGAACGAAAAGCTTTATAAAAGATAGGGCTATGAGCAAAGAGGACGCTATTAAATCTATACTAAACGGTATTGAGCTTTTTGAAGAGGTTAATAGTAAAAAGAGAATAGACCTCGTATCTATTGGAGAGATGGGTATTGCTAATACTACTCCTGCAACTGCTATACTTTCAACTATAACTGGAGAATCTGTAGAGGATATAACAGGAAGAGGGTCTGGAATTAATGATAGTAGCCTTTTGAGAAAGATTGAGGTAATAAAAGAGGGTTTAAAACTTCACAATCCAGATAAAAATGATGGAATAGATATATTATCAGCTATCGGTGGATATGAGATTGGTGGTATGGCAGGAGTTGTTTTAGCTGCTGCAATATATAAAATACCAGTTGTAATTGATGGATTTATCTCTACATCTGCTGCCCTTATTGCCCAAAAACTATCCCCTCTTGTTACTGATTATATTATAGCTTCCCACTCATCTGTAGAGCATGGTCATATTAAAATGCTAGATCAACTCGGCAAGAAACCTCTATTTGATCTAAACCTAAGATTAGGGGAAGGAACCGGAGCTGTACTAGCGATGAATATAGTAGAGGGAGCAGTAAGAACTTTAAGTGAGATGGCAACATTTGAAGAGGCTTCTGTAAGTAACCGATAAGATAGATTTTTATAACAACATTATAGTTTGGTTGTTAGATTATTGATTGTAGGGGCAAGTCTCGTGCTTGCCCTTTATTTTCATCATGAATACATTTTATTGAGGGTAAATATTTCTCGAAAACTAACCTTTATCGATCAATCTGGGAAAAGTTTTAAGGTTTTTGTCAAAATCTATAAACTTTTTATGGCATTCCTTTTGTAGCCAAAAGAAAGAAAAGCTCTTCAAGAGGAGTTTCCGGGAATACCTTTACAGACATGTTTATTTCATAAATTAAAGAACTTAAAGTCTCGAATAAGATCTAATAAATGGCA
>PDON01000006.1 GCA_002742935.1 Candidatus Cloacimonadota bacterium
TTTCAATTATGATTGGAATACAGCTAATTTAAATGAAGGAAGTTGCACTCTAAAAGCTATTGCTACAGATAATGAGGGTTTAACAGGAGAGAGTGAAGAGGTTACTATTACTTTAAATGAGCAAAATACTCCTAATATTATTACCATAACTTCTCCCATAAATGGCGATACATTTACAATTGGCGATACAATTTCAATTGTAACATCTGTTCAAAATAATAGTAATATAGAGTCTGTTAAAATATATGCTAACAATCAGCTATTATCAATATTAACCACTTTACCTTTTACTCACAATTGGGATACAGCTAATTTAGAGATAGGAAACTATAACCTAAAAGCTGTTGCTAAAGATAATCAGGGTGTCTCTTTCGAAAGTGAAGAGATTACTATTACTCTTGAAAACGAGATTGTTAATAGAGATTTTGTTTTTGTAGAGAGTGGTTCTTTTTCAATGGGGGATCACTTTAATGAGGGAGAGGGAGATGAACTACCTGTGCATAGCTTGGCAATAAACTCATTTTTTATTAGTAAATATGAAGTAACTCAGAAACTTTATGTATCTATAATGGGGAACAACCCTTCATATTTTCCCGGAGAGGATAGACCTGTTGAACAGGTAAGTTGGTTTGATGCTGTAGAGTTTTGTAATAAATTAAGTGAGCTTGAAGGTTTAGAGAAGTGCTACAATCTTAGTGATTCCATCATTAGTTGTGATTTAACTAAAAATGGGTATCGTCTGCCAACCGAGGCAGAGTGGGAGTATGCTGCAAGAGGTGGAGTTTCTCATACTGATGACTTTAGATATTCCGGTTGTCATCAAAATAGTGAACTGGGAGATTATGCATGGTATAAAGGAAACTCAGGAAGTAAAACTCATGATGTAGGAACAAAACTACCAAATCAATTGGGTATTTATGATATGAGTGGTAATGTTTGGGAATGGTGTAACGATTGGTACAGCTCAACCTACTATGCTACCCTTCCTTCAAATAATCCTCAGGGACCTGAATCTGGAACTAAGCGTGTGGGTCGTGGTGGTGGTTGGGGCAATGCCCCTTCTGGCTGTCGTGTAGCTAATCGTTCCGACTACGCTCCTACGGGCAGCGACAGGTACTTAGGTTTTCGCCTTGTTTGCTCCGTAGTTCGATAAAAGCAGGAACGGTTTTGTTTATTGAGATGTAGCGAGTTTTATGGTTTGTAAATTCAGCCGTAGCGGAGGGTCGAAGCACGGCAGGGTTTATAAACAATAAAAGGAGCTGGCAGAGGCTTAAGCCTCTGCCCGATTTTTTTGAAAAATTGGAATAAAAGGAAATCATGCAGATAAAAATATTTACAATTTCAGTTTTAGATAATACTCAATCAGAAAATGATTTGAATAAATTTTTGAGAGCCCATAAAATTCTTGAAGTTCAAAATCAGTTAATTCAGAATAATAACTCTGCCCATTGGTGTTTTTGTATTAAGTATTTAGAAAATAGTTATAACTCAACTATAAACAGCCCAAAATCAAGTTCAAAAAAAATAGATTATAAAACAGTTTTAGATGAAAAAACTTTTGAGCTTTTCTCTAAGCTCAGAGAAATTAGAAAAGCTATAGCTTCAGAAGATGGAGTACCAGCATATGCAGTCTTTACTGATGAGGAACTGGTTAGCATATCTAAACTTGAAACTATTTCAAAACCATCTCTTTTAACAATAAAAGGTATTGGAGATAAAAAAATTGAAAGGTTTGCAGAAAGAGTAATAAGTAGAATAAAAGATTAGTTTTTAAATTTATTTATAATTAGTTGGTTATAACAAAATGAAAAGAGTTGGATTTTTATTTGAACATATTATAACACTCGAAAATCTCTACATAGCTTTTCATAAATCAGCAAGAGGTAGGACGGGTAAAAAAGAGGTATTTGAGTTTCAAAAGAACCTTAGCTTTAATCTTCTAAAAATTCAAAAGGAACTTTTAAATAATAGGTTTATATTTGGTAATTATCATTATTTTACTATATATGATCCAAAGATAAGAAAAATATGTGCCTCTTCTTTTCCTGAAAGAGTTATTAGTCATGCTATTATGAATGTATGTCATGATAGCTTTGAGAAAAAACAAGTTTATAGCAGTTGTGCTTGTCGTAAAAATAAAGGAACCTTTTTTGCCCTTAATTTAGCAGTAAAAGGTTGTAAAAGTTATAAATATTTTCTTAAATTAGATGTTAGAAAGTATTTTGATTCCATTGATCATAAAATATTAGAATTGAAGCTTTTAAAACTTTTTAAAGATGAAAAAGTAATTTCCCTTTTTAGAAGTATAATTTCAACTTATCATACGGAAATAGGTAAAGGTTTACCTATTGGTAATTTGACTAGTCAATACTTTGCAAATCATTACTTATGTGAAGCAGATCACTATTTAAAAGAAAGCTTAAAAACTCCTTTTTATATTAGATATATGGATGATATGGTTTTATTTTCAAATAATAAAAAAGAGCTTCTAGATATAGGCTTTAAATTTAAGGACTATTTATTTAGTAACTTAAGATTAGAAATAAAGCCTTTTTGTTTAAATTATACAAGTAAAGGTTTACCTTTTTTAGGTTATTTATTTTATAATAATAAAGTAAAACTAACGAAAAGTAGTAGAAAAAGGTTTATTGATAAGATTAAAAATTATCAGAAAAATCTTGATAAGGGTATTTGGAATCAAGAAGACTATAAAAATCATATAATACCTTTAATTTCTTATACAGAATTTGCTAAAGCAAAAGGTTTTAGGAAAAAAATTTTGTCTGAATTGGACAATAATCGAGGAGCTTTTCTAAGCGTGTGAATCGTGGTGGTAGTTGGAACAATAACCCTTCTAACTGTCGTGTAGCTAATCGTAACAACAACACTCCTACGAACAGCAACAAGAACTTAGGTTTTCGCCTTGTTTGCTCCGCATCTCAATAAACGAAGCCGGATAGCTTTTATTGAACCGGTTATTGATCCAGTCCCTAATAAGGGCGAAAAGAGAAACACTGGTAATGTTAGTAAATTTATTGGATTATAAATTTGAAAGCTTTACCAGTCTAATTTTAAAGAGAAATAAAATTTAGTTGTGATGTTTGGAGTTTGGTTTTTTCGATGATTTTTTTGCTATAGGAAAAATCCTCATCCCTGTTAGTTACTAACAGGCAGGTTACCCTCTCCCTGAAAGGGCGAGGGAGGAAATCAAAGAGACACAAGATCTGCCCCTACATATTATAATGGAACAACAAGTCATTAATATCAAATTGGTCGAAAATCCACCTGTCTTCGGTCTCCCGTCCTTCCACTTTATCACTACTATTTTAATTTAAACGATTTTGCCATAAGATCAAGTTGATCTATAAAAGGGTATTTATCCTGTCCGGGTCTGAATACAGCTCCATCAATAATTATCATCTCATTACCTTTTAGAAAGCTATATCCAAAAAAAGGACCTCCACCGAGTTCATATTCCCAGATACCTTTAGTTTTAAATCCATTTTTAACAAAGGTTGTATCAGGTTCAAAACTTATTATTTCAGGGTTTATATTAACAACATCGCCAAACTCTAATCCTGCTCTATCTCTTATTTTTATAAAATTTTCCTGATAGCTTATAGAGCTGTCATAATCACCCCAGATAATGGTTAGCCATCTGTCAGGAGCCTTTCTTCTGAATCTTATAAATTTTGTTTTTACTCCTTCATTTACAACAAAAAAATCGTGAGGAACAAAGATCTCTACTCCATACTTTGATTTGATATACTTTTCAGCTTTTTTATTGTTGTGTTTATCAAACAAAGACTCTTTTATAAAGGAAAGATTTCTCTCTTTGAAAAGGTTGAACATATCTTTTCCTCTATTTTTTAGAAAGTCTGATAAGTGATCCTCTTTTGAGGTCATTAAAAAAAGAACATTCTGTTTTAATGCCCATAAATCATTTTTTGAAAGATAGGCATATTTACCCTCCCTAATACCTTCAGGAATGTCAGCAGGCAACATTCTATTTATAAACTCTGATTGAGGATCTTTAGAATCAACATCTGTAATTAAAATAAGATTTTTAAAGTATCGTTTATTCTTAAAATCTTTAATATTAATGTGAGAAATTTCAAATCTGTTCTCAGGCATTGGTGTAAACAGGGTATCACTAAAAAGCTTTTCCAACTCATTTTTGTAGGTATCAAAAACTTTTTCAGATGATAAAACATAAATAATATTCTCTTCACCAATTGCTCTCTTTTTGGAGCATGAAGAGAGGAGGATAACTATTAGTAATATTCCTATAATTTTAAATTTTTGAATCATTTATCTTTACTCCCATCTTACTTAAAATATCTCTTATCTTATCTGCCTCAGCAAAATTTTTTTCATTTCTAAATCTTATCCTATCCTCTTGGAGTTTCTTTATTTTAGCCTCCTCTTCAGGTGAAAACTTTTTTTCTTCCCTCTTTTCAAAGTTGAAAACGGCCAAAATTTTATCAATATTTTTTAAAAAGTTTAAAACTTCGGTTTTACCCTCTTCTGTTATCCCATTTTTATTTATCTGTTTTTTGATTGATTTAATAAATCCATAAAGAGCGGCCATTGCAGAACTCACATTTAAATCATCATCTAAGGCTTTATCAAACTGCTGTTTAGATGATTTGATAACTGAAAGAAGAGGTTTAGTATTGCTATTTTCATCTGTTTTAGCTTCAAGTATAAGCTGGATAAAATCATTTATTCTATCCAGTTGAGTTTGGCTCTGTTTAAGAGCATCAAAAGTAAAGTTGAGTTTAGATCTGTAGTGGGTTGTTATAAATGTAAATCTAATAGCTTCTTTACTATACCCTTTTTCAATAAGATCAGATACAGTAAAAAAGTTTCCTGTAGATTTTGCCATCTTTTCACTGTTTAATAGTATATGACTTTTGTGAAGCCAATAGTTAGCAAATTTTTTACCTGTAAAGGATTCACTCTGAGCTATCTCACACTCATGATGAGGAAACTTATTATCCTCCCCGCCTGTATGAAAATCTAAGGTATCGCCTAAATACTTTCTACTCATAGCAGAACACTCCAAGTGCCAACCCGGAAAACCTTCACCCCAAGGAGAATCCCACTTCATTATATGATTAGCGTTACTACCCACAGTTTTTTTCCAAAGTGCAAAATCTTGAGGATTCCTCTTTTCACTATTTACCTCAACCCTTGCACCTGAATTTAAACTCTCTAAAGTGTTTCCCGAAAGTTTTCCATAATCCTTATACTTTGTAACATCAAAATAGAGACCATCACCAGTTTCATAGGCTATATCTTTTGCTTTAAGATCTTCAATTATTTCAATCATTTCAGGAATATGTTCAGTTGCTCTGGGGTATTTATCCGCAACGGTTATATTTAGAAGTCTGGAATCTTTAAGAAAGGCTTCTTCATAGAACCTCGCAATCTCAATAGGTGTTTTATTCTCCTCTTTAGATGCTTTTTCCATCTTATCTTCACCATCATCGCTGTCATCTACCAAATGACCTACATCTGTAATATTTTGAACCCACTTTACTTCAAAACCATTATATTTAAAGTATCTTACCAAAAGATCTGCCATTAAAAAGGAGGAAAAGTTTCCAATTTGAGCATAACTGTAAACTGTAGGGCCACAACTATATATTGCTACTTTACCCTCTGTTACAGGCTTAAACTTCTCCTTTTTGTTTGTATATGAGTTGTAAATATTTAACATTTTTATCTCCAATAAGATTTTTGGTTGTAATTTGTTTAGAACAAATCATTGGATATATAGAGATATATAACTCTCCTAATTACTATAAATAATAGTAAAAAGTAGAGCTATTTAAAAGGAATATTATTGTTTAAATCTATCTTTATTATTTTAGAATTATCTGATCTATAAACAGCCACGGTTTATTTCCTGCTCCCAAATGCCATTTAGGACACTCTTCCAAACATTTTATTCTCAATTTTATATATGGAGAGGTTATAGTTTTATTGAATTTTATCCTATATTCCAATTTTTCCGGATAATCAATCTTTAGTGACGGGTCAAAAGAAGGGGAGTAGTCGGTCAGATATCTATACTCTTTTCCATCTTCTGAAATAAATACCTCTGCCTTTTCAGGTGGAAATATCCATGAAGCTTGTTCCTGTAATACAGAGAGTACCAGCTCACTTTTTGGATTATTATCTACAGTTTTTATTTCTATCTCCACTTCAGATTTATCAAAACCAACCCAATGGTTAAAAAAGTTACTAATAGATCCTTTTCCTCCATCTATTAAAGTAGAGGGGTTTCCCATATATTTACTACTAGGTTCTGTAATATATTTTACAGATTCTATTGTGGGTATAAAACACTCCTTCTGTGTAATTAATCCCGGATTTTCATTAGGTAATATTGTACGAGCATTAATTTTAGAAGATGAGTAGATTTTAAATGGTTTTGTATAATGGTTTGAACCGGTTGTAGGAATGGTTCCATCTTTAGTGTAGTAGATAAACTCATAGCTTGTTGATTTAAGCTCTACCTCTTTGTATCCATCTTTCTCAACTATTTCAATTTCTACTCTTGGTGAATCCTTAAAATTTGAGTTAGGGATCTCCATATTTCTCATCAAATGGGGCTTTAATTCAGAAGTTAGTTGAGGAGAGATAGTAAAATGGAACGAAAAAGGTTTTGCATTAATTATATACTCATCTCTGTATCCGGGACCGCAAGTAGCTGTTCCCAAGCCGTTATGAAGATAATCAAGATTTAAATAGTAGTTAGAATCCTCTTCCAACTCATTTATATGAGTTGCTTTAGTTAATAACTCTTCACTGTATTTTCGGTAACTAAAATTAAATAGAGAGTCTGAACTAAAAAATAGAGAATGGTTATTTTGATCTGATAAAGAGAGCCATCTGCTTTCTGATCTGTTTCCGTTCTCTTGAGGAACTATATAGTTATAATTTAGATCTTCAATATCCATTTTAAACAGATCTACTCTACCCGCAGATTTTCTGTCAAGATAGGTTTCTATTGGGCCTCTTCCAAACCAATGTAGTTTATTGAAAATTTTAGGAATCTGTAATTGTAAACCAATTCGAGGTATAGTTTTTACAGTACTATACGGTAAAATATTTGTATAGATATCTATCACTCCATTCTTAAATATGGTATAGGATTGGTAAACTTCAAAAACTAACTCTTTTTTCTCATTAATAATGGTTTTATTAGTGAATAGTTTTACAGTTCCATTTTCCATATTTTTATAACTAATTTTATATGGAACCTCAGATAGCTTATCAAGTCCGGCTTGTAACCAAAGTCGTGTACCATTCTGATCTGCCATATCATTTAGAGTAGGAGCTCTCCAAAAATTAAGTTTTACAGGAGTTTCTAATAGTTTGCAGTTATCAAAATAAATTTCAGTTAGAGTTTTAGAAGTTTTGGAAAAATGGAAAGAGAAAAGATCTCCTGAAATTTCCAGTTGATCTTTCTTGTTATTTATGGATAGTGGCTTTTCTTGGGAGTAATCAGGTGTAAAACTTTTTGAAGGTTTCTTTAACTTAAACTGTTCATAAGCCACTTCATAACCTTTTTTTATTAACCCTTTGCTCTCTCCTCTTTTAACTGAAAAAAGGATAAAATATTCAGCATAAGGATCTTTATAAAGAGAATCGGGAATCTCAATTTTCAACTCTTTTTTACCATTGGGAGCTAAGTTAAAGTTATCTATTTTTCTATCTAAAATACTGTTTTCATTACTTTTTAAAGTGTAATAGATATCAAACTCATTAAGATCTGTAAAATCATAGTTGTTTTTAACTTCAAATACTCCGTTGTTTAGATCTTTGGCAATAAAATCTACATATTGATATACTTTTTTTACCTCCTCTAAATGTGGTTTAGGAACTCCATCAGCTCTAATAAGACCATTGAGACAGAAAGCACCGGAACTTGGAGTATCATCAGGACCATAATCTCCGCCATATTTCCAATATTTAACTCCATTTTTATCTTTTGCTGCCAATCCTTGATCCATCCAATCCCAAATACAACCACCTTGCAGCTTCTTTTCAGATTTTATTAAATCCCAATAATCTTTGAGAGATCCCAAACTGTTTCCCATAGCATGAGCATATTCGCAAAGAATTAAAGCTTTTGGATTATCACCCTCGGCATAATCTTTCATATTTTCTATAGAGGTGTACATAGGAGAAAAAATATCTGTAACCTCAGTATTTGTATCCCTCTCATATTGTACAGGTCTGGTAGTGTCGTAGCTTTTTATCCATTCACAACTTTTTTCAAAATTTATCCCAAATCCTGCTTCATTACCTAAAGACCAGATAATAATAGAAGGGTGATTTTTATCTCGATATACCATTCTTTTTGTTCTGTCTAAATGAGCTCCAAGCCATGAAATATCTCTTCCAAGAGATTTTTCTCCATAACCCATTCCATGAGATTCTATATTTGCTTCATCAATAACATAAAGACCATAAATATTGCACAGTTCATACCATCTGTTATCGTTAGGATAGTGGGAAGTTCTTACAGTGTTAATATTGTTCTCTTTCATTAAACGGATATCTCTAATCATATCCTCTTCACTCACCACATGACCGGTAAACTCGTTATGCTCATGTCTGTTTACCCCTTTTATGTACACATATTTACCATTTATGAAGAGATTCCCATTAACTATCTCTGAAGTTCTAAAACCTACTTGAGAAGATAATCTTTCTATAAGTTTCCCTTTTTTATCCAAAACAGTAATGAGTAGTGTGTAAAGATTAGGGTTCTCTGCAGACCATTGTTTTATATTTGGAATCACTTTTTCAAAGCTTAAACTATATTGTTCACTTCCCTTTGGTAGAGTAGCTTTTTTTTGTTCTCCAACAACTTCATTACCCTCTTTATCATAAAGAGTAAACTTAATTTGTAAATCCTCTTTATATTGGATTTTATTTCTATTTTTGATTTCAATATTTAGTTTAAATAATCCATCATTATAATCGTTGGTTAATAGAGAGCTTACTCTATAATCTTGAATAGAGATTTTTTCTTTAGCATATAGATATACATCTCGTTCTATACCACTAATACGCCAAAAATCTTGACACTCCAAATAGGAGCCGTCACTCCATCTGTAAACCTCTAGAGCTAATTTGTTTTTACCTTTTTTTATGTAGGAGGTTATATCCCATTCTGAAGGAGTTTTTGAACCTTGGGTATAGCCAACCTTTTTCCCATTTATCCATAAATAAGCGGCAGATTTTACAGCTCCAAAATGGATATATACAGATTTGCCTTTCCAATCAGGCTTAATCTCAAATTGATGGATATATGAACCAACGGGATTATCAATTTTTATATATGGAGGTTCCGGATTTTTGTCAAAAGGGTATTCTGTATTAACATAGATAGGAGTTCCAAACCCTTCTACTTCCCAATTGGAAGGGACTTTAATAGTTTCCCAACTATTAGCATCAAAATCTTCTTGGTAAAAGTTTTTAGGTCTCAACTCTACGCTTTCTGAGTAATGAAACTTCCACTTTCCGTTCAAGCTTTGATAGTTTTGAGATTTTTTAATATCCATCTCCATAGCTCTTGAAAGATCATTAAAAGGAACAATGTTTACATGAGGAGGTTCTTTGTTAATATCAAAAACAGCCTGGTTTTGCCAGTTTGGTAACTTTGCCTTCAATGATAAAGGTAAATAAATAAGTGGAATAAGAATAATAATACCCCTAAAAAAATAGTTCATAAATTTAACTCCGTCTACTCATATTTACAGTGGCTTAATTTCTCCTGCAATGGATCACCTAGTATAAATAGTACAGCCAAAATAATATGGCATATTATCTACTATATACCTAAGATTTTTTGAAAAAAATGATGTTTTACATATTTGTGATCTACTTGAAAAGTGTTAAAAATAAACCAGCTAATAGTTTGAATGGATATGCTTAAAGTAAAATCTAAGGTTTTTTAATTATATTTATAGAGACTTTTACCTTTAAAAACAGAAATCAAATATTTCATACATTTTCTTCTTTCAATATCTTTTGTTTATATCAAAAGATATTAAACTTATCAGGAGTTATAGAAAAAAAGTTTCAAAAAACGATAAAAAAAAGTTGCGTTAAACATAAAAGATAATTATCTTTTGTCTCGTTGATTGAGATGGCGGCATAGCTCAGCTGGTTAGAGCATTGGAATCATAATCCAAGTGTCCGCGGTTCAAGTCCGTGTGCCGCTACTTTAATTTAAAAAGGTCTTGTTATAAAGACCTTTTTTTGTTTTGTTGCTGTTTCATAGAATATCATAAAAAAAATATAATATTATCTGTTTACCTCTGTTAAAAAGATTTATATTAAAACTTAGGGTAGTTATTTAATTGAAAGCTGTTAATATTGAACTCTTTATAAGTTAAAAACGAAAAGTTAAAAGTTAAAAAACCTACCCTAGCCCCAATGATGTTTGTTTCGTAAATTGCCTTAAAAGATCACAAAGGGGATGGAAGACCAAAGACGGGAGTCCAAAGGTAGAAGATGGAAGAGTTGTCGTAGCAACGACTAAGAGGTTCTCTATTTTATCTTGCTTTTTCTCCTAAAAGTTTAAGTCAACAGCATTGACCCTAGCCTTTTTCCGTAAAGGAGAGGGGACAATATATCGCTTCACTCTTTTGTGATTAAAAGTAAGCCTAGAGAACTATTGTTTATTCAGCTTACGGTAAATTTATCGGGGAATAATCTTGATTTGGTTAATTATTATAAATCTTAGAATTAGTGGAATCTTATGTTTAATACTAATAAACGAACAAGAAAATTTAGTTACTATACACCTCCAAAAAAGGATAAAACTTCAACTATTGCCGAAAGAATAAAAATTCAGCCTTTAGTAAAGAGGGATAGAAGAAAAGAGAAATTAAGATACAAGGTTTTTATTGTTCTTTTCTTAGCTTCTCTCTGGATTATTGGATATTTCAGCAATTACTCAAATGAGGAGGTGGTAATTGAAAAAAGCGAGTTTGAGGTTATTGAGTAGATAGGATCTTCTAAAAAAGCATAAAATTTTATAAGAGTTGATTTTAAATCCAATTTTATGATGCTTCTTTATCTGCAGTATAAAATATATTCGCCATATTTTATATTGATAAGAAAGAATATTATTACTATTTTACTAATCATTGGTTATGTTATTGAATTTTGAAAATAGGGAGTAACTATGGATCTTTCCACCACTTATTTAGGACTAGAATTAAAAAATCCAATTATTGTTGGAAGTTGCGGTTTAACTAATAATCTTAAAGATATTAAAAAGTTGGAAGAAGCGGGAGCAGGAGCCATAGTTTTAAAGTCTATCTTTGAAGAGCAAATTATGAATGAGGTTAAGCATAGTTCTCAAGATCCTTCAGTAGCAGGATACTATCCTGAAGCTTTAGATTATCTGACAAACTATACCAGAGATTTTGAGGTTAACAAATATCTTGATTTCATAAAAGATTGTAAAAAAAATGTAGATATTCCTATTATTGCAAGTGTTAACTGTGTTTCTAATGATGAGTGGATTGAATTTTCAAATAAGATAGAAGAAGCCGGAGCTGACGCTCTTGAGGTTAATCTTTTTATTCCTACAACTGAGGTTAGTGAGAAAGGTGAAGATATAGAAAAGATATATTTTTCCGTTGTTGATAAAATAAGAAAGAGTATAAGCATACCTTTTGCGATAAAGATTTCTCACTATTTTTCCAATTTATCAAATATGATACAGAGACTTTCGATAAGCGGTATTAATGGTCTTGTTCTTTTCAACAGATTTTACAGCCCCGATATAAATCTTGAAACAGAAGAGATTGTTTCATCAAATATTTTAAGTAATGAAAGTGAGATTACAATACCTCTAAAGTGGATTGGCTATATGTCAAATAGTGCAGGTTGTGATATTTGTGGTACAACAGGGTTCCATACAGGTGAAGGTGTTGCAAAAGGTATTCTAGCAGGTGCAAAGGCTATTCAAATAGTATCCACCATATACAAGAAAGGTCATGATAGAGTCTCTGAGGTTATTAGAGAGTTAGAGGAGTGGATGGAAGAGAAAGGGTATAGCTCCATTAGTCAGTTCCAAGGAAAGCTTGCAAAGAGTAAAGATTATAATCCTGCAGCTTATGAAAGATCTCAGTTTATGAAATATTTTTCAGAATTTGGTAAGAATTAGGTTGTTCTAATTTTATATTTTATTAAAATTACTTTAAGAACTCAGTTTTATCTCTGGGTTCTTTTTGTTTATAACTATGCTCAATGGTTAGATTTTATCAAAACTCTTTTTAGGGATTGTTTATGAAAAAAATGGATATTTATAGAAGTTTAATAGTAGGATTTATTCCCATTTTGGTTTTTATATTGAGTGAGGATAGCTTAGGTTTAGATTATGCTATATACTTGAGTATACTTTCGGGGATTGCTGTTTTTGTTTATATCCTTTTAAGAGAGAAACGAAAAGATTTCTTTATCCTCTTTGATACATTTTTGGTAGCTGTTTTTGGTTTTGTATCAATAATATTTGAAAATGATCTTTTCTTCAAATTAAAACCGGGAGTTATTCAGCTTATTCTTCTTATCATGCTCTCTATAATGCTTTTTTTTGATGATAAGTATCTGTTAAAGATGATTTCCCGATATAATAATGTGGAGAACTACTCTTCCCAAATGATCTCTGTTATGAAAAAAAGTATGCGTCCTCTCTTCTATATCTTGTTGGTCCATACAATACTAATCTTTATCTCCGCTTTCTATATGAGCAAAGAGATATGGGGTTTTATAGCAGGTCCTCTCTTCTACATAATAATAGGAATATATTTTCTTTTTAATTTTATAAAAATGAAAAGACCTGTTAAGAAAATTACTTAATATTTCCTAAAAAAGGTTAAATTTTAGGTGTTAAGTAATTTCTATATAGGTTATTTGAAATAAAATGAGAGGATCTTATTTTAGTTATTGATTGATGAAAGTTGAAATTAGTCAATCAATTTCTTTGAGTTTCACTTTACCGTACTCTCTAAAGTTTTGATTTTTTTATACTGTTTAAAATTTATATTAAAGCGGGTAATTTATGAGTCAAGATATTTTAGATACTATATTTAATAGGATAAAGATTGAGCTTGAAAAAGGGGGGATCTTTACAGAATCTACCTATAAAGCCATAAACTACGGGATCCAGTTTACTCTATCCAATGGTTCTTTAGAGGCTGTTTTAAGGGTTTATGCAAATAGTAAAGGAAAAGTGAAGATAGATTACTCCCAAATAAAGGATAAAACTTTTTCTTTATCTGTTGAAAGGGTTGTAGAAGAGTCTATGAAAGACATTTACTCCAACTATAGTTCCAATAGCAGCTTAGGTAGTTTAGTAAATGATCCTACAAATGAATATAATTTAGGATACCCCATAATTGGAAATGATGAGAGTGGGAAGGGTGACTTTTTTGGTTCTCTTGTGGTAGCTTCCGTTTATCTTGATCAAAAAGCGGGTAATCTATTGGCTAAAAATGGTATTCAAGATAGTAAAAATCTTACGGACAAAAAGATTTTAACCTTAGAGTCTACTATTAAAAAATATTGTTACGGAAAATTTTCTATTGTCGAAATTACACCCGAAAGGTACAATCAATTGTACGATAAGTTTAAAAATGAGGGTAAAAACTTAAATATGCTTCTTGCTTGGGCTCACGCAAGATCTTTAGAAAACCTTCTTAACAAAGTTGATTGTAAGAGAGCAATTATAGATAAGTTTTCAGGAGAAGATCTTGTAGTTGGATATCTTCAAGAGAAGGGTAGGAGTATTGATATCATTCAAAAGTATAAGGCGGAAAATAATATAGCGGTAGCGGCAGCTTCAATTTTGGCAAGAGCACAGTTTGTGAAAAGAATATCAATGCTTGAAGAGGAGTATGGAGTAAAGCTTTATAAAGGGGCTTCTGCCAAGGTTATCTCTTCGGCTAAAGAGTTTGTTAAAAAACATAGTAGAAAAGATCTTAAAAATATTGCAAAGCTTCATTTTAAAACTTATGAAAAAATTTAGAAGCAAAAATTTTTATAAAATTACCATTTAACTAACTTTTTATTGTAGTAAAGTTGATAACCTTGTAAATGTCAAGCAAAATATAAGAGTTATCTCTCAATAGTTTCTTTCTTTAGTAACAATTACTACTTGACAAAAAATATTATTGTACTTAAATTAGTTGCTCATTCTTTTTATGAATGGTTTAAAATATTTAAAATAGGTGAGGTTTTACCATGAATGAAAATATATTTAGAGAGTACGACATTAGAGGAGTTGTAGAGACAGATTTTACCGAATCTACAGTGAAAAACATTGCCCATGCTTTTGGAACATATCTAATTGAAAATGGTTATAAAAATTGTGTTATAGGTTTTGATGCCAGATTATCGGCTAACTTTCTATTTACCATATTTTCTGATACTCTCCTGAGTTGTGGCCTTGATGTGACATCTATCGGTCAAGTTTCAACACCTATGTTATACTTTGCCCAGATTGAACTAAAAAAAGATTCTGCTGTTATGATTACAGGATCTCACAATCCTGCAGATATGAACGGCTTTAAAATAATTACCAAAGATGAGGCAGTCTATGGTGAAAAGATTCAATATCTAAAAAATCTGATTTTGAATAACAAACTTGTACCTTTGGCTGATGTTAAGGGTAATTTGGATAATGTATCAGTTAAAGAATCTTATTTCTCATATCTTAAAAACAATATTAAACTTGGAGATAGAAAAATTAAGGTTGTTGTTGATGGTGGAAACGGTACCGGAGGAGATATTGCTTCAGAGATTTTCCAAGATATGGGTGTAGAAGTTGTTGAACTTTATTGTAATCCTGATGGAATGTTCCCAAATCATCATCCGGATCCTACAGTACCGGAATATATGACTGATCTTATTGCCAAAGTTAAAGAGGTTAAAGCCGATTTTGGTATTGGTTATGATGGTGATGCCGACAGAATTGGAGTTGTTGACAATAATGGAACTCTGCTTTTTGGAGATCAACTTATGATTCTTTTCTCCAGAGAGATTCTTGCAAGAAAACCTAAATCAACAATTATTGGAGAAGTTAAGTGCTCAAAAACTCTCTATGATGAGATTGAGAAGCTTGGTGGAAACGGTATTATGTGGAAAGCGGGTCACTCTCTTATTAAAGCTAAGATGAAAGAAACAGAAGCTGAACTGGGTGGAGAGGTTAGTGGTCATATATTCTTTAAAGATAGATTTTTTGGTTATGATGATGCATTGTATGCTTCATTAAGATTTTTAGAAATTATGACTTCATCTGAAAAAAGTGTATCCGATATGCTTTCAGATGTTCCAAAGACATATATGACTCCTGAAATTAGAGGTGATTTTTCAGACGATATAAAATTTAAGGTTGTTGAAAAAGTTACCGAAAGTTTTAAGAATGATGGGTACAATGTTTGTGATGTTGATGGAGTAAGGGTTATTTTTGATGATGGATTTGGTCTTATTAGAGCATCAAATACTCAACCTGCTCTCGTTCAGAGATATGAGGCTTTAACAGAAAAGAGAGCTATGGAGATCAAATCTTTGGTACAGTCAAAACTTGATGAAGTAAAAAAGAACCTTTAATGGTTAGATTTTCAGTAATAACTTTATGCTTACTTTTTCTTTTTGGATCAGAAGCTAATGCTTCAAAGATTTCCAAAAGATGTATAGTGGGGGAGAGGAATAAAACTTTTATCCCCCCTGCAGATGATGAAAAGAATCTTTACAACGAGCTTAAGCTATGTATAGATCATGCAAATAGACTTGTAAGGGAAAATAATTTTATAGGATCCGAACTATTTTATAAAAGAGCATTTTGTTTTTTGGATTCTATAGAAAAAAAAGATATAAAAACTATTGATAATTTGGATTCTCTAAGCCGCTCTTTGAAGAATCATTATAGCAATTTTCAATATATAAAAATTTCAACTAACTATAAGGAGGAGGATCAAGCATTTTACTACAGGCTTCAAGATTCTAAAGCCAATAAATCTGATATTGTTAAGCCTATAGTGATAGATGATAATAAAAAAGTTAACAAGTATATAGATTACTACAGTAATAAGGCAAAAAGATCTTTTTTTAAGATCTACCAACGATCTTTCCCATATATAAATGAGATAAAAAAAATATTTAAAAGCTATGGACTTCCGGATGAGTTATCTTATCTGCCTTTTGTGGAATCCAGCTATAATCCTTTTGCTCATTCATACTCCTATGCTTCCGGTCTATGGCAGTTTATGGATTCTACCGGAGAGATATACGGTTTAAGTAAAAACTGGTGGGAGGATGATAGAAAGAATATCCATAAGAGTACCGTTGCCGCAGCAAAGCATTTAAAGGATTTGTATAAAAGGTTTGAGGACTGGAACCTTGTTTTGGCTGCTTATAATGCAGGATCTGCAAATGTTTCTAAAAAGATGAAGAGGCACAAAACAAAAGATTATTGGAAATTGTGGAAACTTCCTAAGGAAACAAAAAAATATGTTCCTAAATTTCATGCTGTCTCAGCAATTTTGAATAATTTTGAGAACTACGGTTTAGAGGATTACTCAAAAGAGATGTTTGTTTATGATAGCTTACAATTGGATTCTTGCGTTTCATTAAAAGCTATAGCAGACGCATCAAACATGAGTTATGAGGAGGTTAAAAAGCTAAATCCTCATCTTAGACAATGGTGCTTACCTCCTTATGCAAAAAACTATCCGGTAATGATACCTGCTATATCAAAAATTGATGCCAGAAGAAGACTTTCAGCACTAGTTGATTCGCTTAAATACTCTTCTGTTGATATAGCTTATAATAGCGAAAAAATCTCTGATTTAGCCAAGAAATTTAAAATAAACAAGGAAGCTATATATAATCTTAATAAGGATTTTACAAAAAATAGTATAAAAATTGTAGTTCCTCCTATAAAAGATGAATGGTTTGTAAATTTTAATAAAAAATTTCTTTCATTTTACGATAATGAGAGCTATTTTTTGGACTGTCAGAAAAAAGTTAATTACCGTGTAAAAAGGGGCGATTCTCTTTGGAAGATTTCTAGGATGTTTAATGTTAATATGAAGAAACTTAAAGGTTGGAATAAAATAGGTAGTAGAGGTATAATCAAGCCGGGACAGAGGCTTGTTATATATTTGTAATAATGTTATAATATATTAATTGAAAGGGGTTAGCAGTGGAGAATAAAAAAGTCACTAAGTTTGATTTGGTAAAATCAATAGTAGAGGACACAGGAATTGCTTACAAAGATGTAAGTCAGGTTATAAATAAACTTCTTGATGCAATCAAGGATAGCTTGAAAGAAAACTCTACAATAGAGTTAAGAGGGTTTGGAACTTTTAAGGTTAGTCACAGAGCTGCCAGAATTGCTTACAAGCCAAAGGGAAGAGATAAGTTAGAAATACCTGATAAGTTTATCCCTGTTTTTAAGCCTGTTAAGAACCTTAAAGATGAGGTAAATGATAACTGCCACAGTTTAAACAAATAAATCATAAAAGGGAGTATTCAATGCCTAGTGGTAAGAAAAGAAAGAGACACAAAATTTCAACTCACAAAAGAAAGAAGAGACTTAGAAAAAACAGACATAAAAAGAAGAAATAGTTGAAATTGTCTACATCTATAAAGTCCCGATATTTAAGTCGGGATTTTTTTATTGTACAAAATAATAAAAAAGGGGTAAATAAATTACCCCTTTTTGAGATTGTTGAAAAAGCCAAACTTTTGAGAAGCAAGTAGTACAAGGAATTGATTTTTTATGCGATTTGAGCCTAGATGTACTAGGTGATCTATTGCAGAAAAAATTGATGACGCAGTAATACGAAGTTTATCGAAAGTCTGAGGGGTAAATAAATTACCCCTTTATAGTATAAACTAAAAAACTAATCCAAAGATTTTAAGTTCTCTTCAAGTTTTGCTAAAGTTTCAAGATTGTTATTGTACTTCTCCCTTTCTCTAGCTACAACTTCCTTTGGAGCATTGGCAACAAATCTCTCATTTGAAAGCTTTTTGTCTATACCCGCATTGGTTCTCTTGATCCTCTCTATCTCTTTATTTATTCTCTCCTTCTCCTTATCAAAATCAATCAAATTTGCCAAAGGAATAAACACTTCTCTGCCCTCTGAAACAAAGTTTGCTGAAAGCTTAGGTTTAGAAGCTTTGCTATCAAAAGTAACAGAAGATGCCTTAGCCATAAACGAGAGTAAAGATGATATCTTATTTAACTTCTCATCTTCAGATTTTATAATTATATCAAGCTCTTTGGAAGGAGCTATATTGTTTTCAGCCCTAATATTTCTAATCTTACTCAATATATCTTTTAAGCTGTTAACAATAGATTGGGATTCAAGATCAATGTTAGATTCATCAACACTAGGAAGCAATTGATTCATGATAGAGCTGTTTTCATCCTTTCCGTAAAGATTTTTCCAAATCTCTTCGGTAACAAACGGCATAAATGGATGAAGCATCTTTAAGCTATTTTCAAAAACATAGAAAGCGTTTTCTAAAACCTCTCTTTTACTCTCAATATTATCAGAGTTAAGGCGAGATTTAGCCATTTCGATATACCAATCACAAAAATCATTCCATATAAACTCATAAACAGATTTTAATGCCTCATTTGGTTGAATAGAGTTTATCTTATTTTCAACAACCTTAAGAGATGAATTGAGAGCTGAAACAATCCATCTATCCTCAAAAGCTTCACTTCTTTTCTTTGGAACTATATCACCAACTTGGGATTTGTACATCTCCAAAAACCTTGCTGCATTCCAAAGTTTATTGGCAAAATTTCTTCCAATTTCACACTTCTCTTCAGAGAAAAGAACATCATTTCCTGTTGGTGTTAATCTAACCATAGTAAATCTTATAGCATCTGCACCATACTTTGAAATTATATCTAAAGGATCAGGTGAGTTCCCCAAAGATTTACTCATTTTTCTACCTTTATCATCCCTTACAAGACCATGGAAATATACATCGTGAAATGGTATCTCTCCTCTGTACTCCAATCCTGCCATAATCATACGAGCAACCCAGAAAAAGATAATATCAGGAGCTGTTACCAAGAAGTTTGTAGGATAGAAGTACTCTTTTTCCTTCTCATTGGTAAATACTCCAAAAGGCCAAAGCCATGAAGATGCCCAAGTATCTAAAACATCCTCTTCTTGATGAATATGTTCACTTTTTCCACACTTTTCACACACTTTAGGAGCTGCGGAACTAACCATAGTTACACCTTCACAACCGGAGTTGGAACAATAATAAACAGGAATTCTATGACCCCACCAAAGCTGTCTTGAGATACACCAATCTTGGATATTATCCATCCAGTTATGGAAAGTTTTTACCCATTTTGCAGGGTGAAATTTTATTTTTCCGCTATCAACAGCCTCAATTGCCGGTTCTGAAAGTTTTTTCATGGAAAGATACCACTGTTCACTCATCATATACTCAATAGCCTCTTTCCCTCTTTGGGAGATGGATAGTTGATGAGTATGGTTCTCAATCTTTTCAACAAGACCCAAAGCTTCCATATCTTTAACAACTTTTTTTCTGGCAACATACCTGTTTAAACCTCTAAAATCTTCAGGTACTTTGTTGTTGAGAGTAGCATCTTTGTTCATAATGCTAATCACTTCAAGATTGTGTCTTTTACCAACGAGATTATCATTAGGATCATGTCCCGGAGTTATCTTAACTGCTCCCGATCCCTTCTCAGGATCTGCATGAGTATCTCCAATAATAGGTATCTCTTTATTCATTAAAGGTAGGATTAAAGTTTTACCAATCAGGTGGTTTAGCTTCTCATTTTTAGGGTGGATAGCAACAGCTGTATCTCCAAACATAGTCTCGGGTCTTGTTGTGGCAATAACAACATATTGATCACTATCTTTTACAGGGTATCTAAAGTACCAAAGTTTACCCTGTTTTTCAACAAATTCAACCTCTTCATCAGAGATTACTGATTGAGAAACAGGACACCAGTTTACAAGTCTGTAACCTTTGTATATGAGACCTTTTTTGTAAAGATCTACAAAGCTGTCAATTACCAATTTATGGTAATTTTCATCCATTGTAAATCTCTCTCTATCCCAATCACATGAACAACCAAGTTTTTTTAGTTGCTCAATAATCAATCCACTATGTTCCTCTTTCCACTCCATCGCTTTATCAATAAACTTTTCTCTTCCAATTGCTTCTTTACTAATACCCTGTTCTTTAAGTTGGTTAACAACCTTAGCTTCTGTAGCAATGGAGGCATGATCTGTACCCGGAACCCAACAGGTCTCAAAACCTTTTAGCTTATGCCACCTTATGTAAACATCTTGAATTGTATTGTTTAAAACATGTCCTATGTGGAGAACACCTGTAACATTTGGTGGTGGAATTACTATAGAGTAGGGTGTTTTATTTTCATTGATGACCCCTTTAAAGTAACCTTTATCAACCCAATTTTTATATATATTATCCTCTATTTCAGAGGGATTGTAGGTTTTAGCCATCTCTGTCATAAAACTCTCCTTTATAAATTATTTCGATTAAAATGTCAAAGTATATTCAAGTTTAAAGTTATCCAATCCTAAGCTCTCATCTTTATTGGTTTGTTTAACTCTAATCTTAGATTCCAAAGACCAATCAGATTTAATAACATAAGCCGCATCAAAAGCTGAAACAACATGGTTTACAATAGTCAGCATAAGAAAATTTTGACCAAATTCGTAAGCTTCATTAGCTTCATTTCTCATACTCTCATAATTGTCTCTTTTTCCCTTTGAATCAAATAGATAGTTTCCTGCTTCATTATTACTAAAATTTGTATAGTTTAGATTGTTTATAAATACCCATTTATCGTCATCTGTCTTTCCCATTCCGTTAAAATCATCCCAACCCAGTGAGAATTGATGGTATTTACCAATCATTTCATAATACTGCTGAGTCTTTGTATCTGGAAGTTTATGACCAAACTCATCCATACTAAGATTGTCTTTCAACTGATTTGATACAAATAAAGAATCATGATCTCCACTTTCCCAATGATCTCTAACATCTGTCCAACTATCAAAAGGTGTTGTAGCTAATCCTGCATCAACACCCTGCTCTAGAAATAGATTTATACCTGTAAAATATTTCTCTTCAGAAAAATGTATGTCTGCATAATCGTGAAACTTATCTGTTTTATCGTCTCCATCATTCTCATAAGTGTACCAGACACCTAAAAAGGTTGCTTCAAGACCTAAAAAGATACCGGCTCTTATATAGTCCTCTCCATAGATTTCACCTGCACCCGGAACTAAAATAGAGAGTCCGGAAGCTATTAGAGGGCTTTTCCCATCTCTATACTCATTTCTCAAAATACTTCTACCTATGGTTTTCTCCTCTTTAGCCTTCTCTTTTTCAGCTATAAGAACACTATTTATTTCAGAGTACTTATACTCAAGATCCAAATTTTCTAAACCATCAGCTCTCAAAGATGCCAATGTTAATAATGAAACTAAGATTGCTCCCAATAATTTCATGAGTTTACCTCTCTATACTTAATTTTTAAAATTCAGGGTATCCAAACAGTATTGTTAAGTAGTGTCTTAACTCTTTACCGTATTCAACATCCTCTTTTACAAATGTATCCAAACCGTAGGCAAGATTATACTCTATTGCCGTAGGCATTCCATAAAAAGATATAGCATAAACCCTTAGCTTAAATCCCAGATCTTTATTAAGTTCATACTTAAATTTATCATAGATATCTTCTCCATCTTCATGGCACCAAGCAGTTCCGGCTTCAAAAAAAACTCCGCCATATATCTTTTTAAGATTCAAAAATCCAAATTTAATATCCTTTCTTAGCATTATAGGGAATCTGTACTCAAGAGAACCATAAGCTGTTCTGGTTCCACCTATGCTGTAAAAGGAGTACCCTTTTAATCCTGAAATACCTCCTATATAATCATTGTAGAATCCTGCTATACTGTCTGTATCTAAAAATGAAGATTTAATCTTACCTACCAAACCTGTTTCAAATGGTAATCCTATCCTCTCTGTCCATGAGAAGTTGTACTGGTTAAAGTTATAATCTTTATACTCTTCTACTAAATTACCAAGCTTACTATCAACCTCAAAACCTTGAATAAACTTGGACTGAACTCTCGTATATGAAAGATCTACAGATCTTGAATTAACAGGATTTATATCATAATTGAAACCCTTAGGTTTAGTCTGAAAATTTGCATTTATATTATACTTTTTAGCTTTATAGTAGTCATAGTTTACCACATATTCTCCATAATCTGCAACAGCATTATAGTTTGAAGATGTGAAATGTGCATCAACCTTTATATCTCCAAGAGGTTCAAGTAGTGAAAAGTTATGGTTTATAGGCATATTTAAACCAAACTTTATCTCCCTAAGATTGTAGGTATAATCAATCTCATCTTTGGCAAAAATAGGTGTTTGATCCTCTCCTGTTCCCTCATATCCAATAATTTTTAGAGAGTCATCAAAGGTAGCAGAGGTATGCTTTACTATATTCACAAACTCACCGTAAAGAGTTGGCAGAAGGAACTTATACTCCGTCATTGCGAATAAATCATAATCCAAATCTTTGTTAATCGCAAATCCTCCAAATAGATTTATTTTATCCAAATAATCTGTCATAGTAAAATAAAATCCCGGTTTCAACTCATCTTTATCAACTAAGATTCTAGGTAAAAATATCATACTTTCAAAATCAGATATACCTCTATCCTCTTTTCCGGCAAACTTTTTGTTGGGAACAACATTGTTAATTTCAGGTATTACATAATTTTTATAAAAGCTATTCTTTGGATCAAGAGGCTTTATATCATCTATTCTGTATATATCAAACTTTATACCCTCATAGTTTGAATACACCATTTTACCATTTTTAACATCAGGATAAAAAGCAGCTCCTCTAACATTGGAGATCTGTTCACTTTCATCTGTATCTAAATTGTACCTATAAATATTAAATATTCCTGTTTTATCTGATGAATAATATATATATTTGTCTTTACTGCCAAAAGTAGGATTTCTAAGTTCATACTTTGACTCTATCCTTTTTATCTCATTACCATCAAGATCCATAATCACTATATCCCTTCCAAAAGTTTTTGCTGATTTAGCTATAACTATTTGAGTATTATCATTGTTAAACCTAGGTATATAGTATTGAGAACCATCTGTAACATCTGTTATTTGAGTTATTGTATAATCTACAAAATCTCCTTCAAAGTTTAGAAATGTTACATCATCTTCATAATTTTTACTAATATCTATTCTATATATATTTTGATTTCCATCCCTTGATGATACATAAATAATAGTTTTACCATTATTACTTACTATAGGGTTTGTAGCTCTTTCACCAAAAGTTATCTGTTTCTCTTTTTCAGATTCAATATTGTATATATAAACATCCAGATATTTATTTCCATACATAGAGTGGTTTCCATGTCTTGAAAATATAATATTTTCGGAATCCTCACTCCATGAAATTGAGGAGAATGAGACACTCGGAACAGTAGCTATCTCTTTATCTGTTTCAATCTCTTTTATGTAAAGATCTCTTCTATAATAGCTAATCTCACCACCTTTTTTTGAACTCAAATAGGCAATATATTTACCATTTGGTGATATTTTTGGAAGGATTGCAACAAAGGCTCCATCAGAGATACTATCACCTACAACCAGATTCTTTTCAATTGTTTCAGTTGCTTTAGAGTATTCCTTTCTCTTCATCTCAATCCAGTCGTTATAAAGCTTTTCAGCTTCAATACCTGTAACATTTTCTATGGCTTCATCAAATGAAAAAATAAATGGAGAACTCATCTCTTTTGATATGTTTGATGTAACATCTCTTCCAAACCTTTCAAAAAGATAGCTGACAAAAGCCATACCTGTATTGTAAACAGATTCAGCTTCATGAGAACTTTTATTACCAAAGTCTGAAAGTTTATCATAAGAAAGTTCTTGACCCGTTAATAATCTTTCTCTTAAAACCATATCTCTGTTTGCATCCCAAAAATCGTAGTAAAATTTATCGGGATCTTGATTTTGAGCCACACCTTCGGCAAACCAACCTGGAACAATGTTCATAGGAATACTATAAGATGTCAGCACATTGGGAAAACCATTAACAATATCTTTTCTTTTCTCACTTTCATAACCTGTATATTGAAGATATATACTTGGAATAGTTGCAAGCTTTTTTGATGTTTGGAGCTGAACCATGTGGGTAAACTCGTGGGTAAAAACATCTCTTATCCAATTATGAGTTCCTCTAAGTTCTGTATCTAGATTTGGAGCCCAAAGCTCTATTTTGTTGTTGTAGTAAGCCGCATAACCGTTTGCATAATCGTCATAATCCTTAATTACAACATGAATTTTATCATCAAATTTGTGATCATATATATCTGTAATGGTATCATAGACATGTTCTGCAACATTTGCTGTCTCATTTGCCGTTCTTTCAGTACCGTTGTGATAATGATAAACAAAATGCTCTGTTTCAAAACTATACCATTTAAGCTCAGGATGGTTGTTGCCACCTTGAACTATTGAGATGGCAAAAAGCAATACTATTAAAATAAATTCTCTTAACATACTATTCCCTATCTTAGCAATTTACTGAGATCTTTAAACTATCTTATAACGGCAACTTTAACCGTGTAGGTTTCACTACTACCATTAGAGCTAAATTTTACCTTGGCAAAATAGATACCGCTGGCAAGATTTGGTTCCCACTTTAACTCAAAGTAATCATTATAGTTTGAATAGTTTTTAGATAAAGAATCAACCTTATCTCCACTAATATCAAAAATATCAATATTCACTTTGGCAGCCTTGTTAAGGTAAAATCTAAACTTTGTAAAACCTTCTCTTATGGGGTTTGGCCAATTGTAAACCTTTTTCCCTGAAACAATACCCTTATCCGGGTTGTTATTCTCATCTCCATTACAAATAATAAATGGATTGTTACTCATTCCAAATTTATCACCGGAATAGCAGGGTTCAATTAGTTCTCCCTCCATTAAAGAGTAGGCTCTAACCAAACCATTTTCACCAATGGTATAGAGAACTACTTCTCCATCTTTTTCCATTAGCTGATAGTTTCTATCCAATCTTTTGCCACTATTAAAACTATAAGCTCTTAAATGCTCTCCGGATAGAGTTATAAATTTGAAATTTCCAAATTTATCCAAAAGAGCCACTACCTTTTTCCCCTTTGATAAAAAGCTAAAGTATGAATCAAAATTAATGTTCTCTCTAAATTTAATAGGGAAGTTATTTTCGAGAGTACCATACATATTGGTTACTTCAAGAGAATTATCTCTCTCACTTATTATGTTTGGTTTACCATTTTCTGTAAGATCGTCAATGGCAACAATTTTACTTTCTGTAGATAGTAAAGGATAAATCTCTTCTAAATTATAATCTAGACAATATACTCTATGCTCATCATAAAGAGTTAGATAGTAGTTAAGTGAAGATGGATTAAAAATCATAACCATATTTTTAAAATTGGATATTTCAATACCTGTCTTCTCTCCATTGCTATTAAATCTGTTAACACCATTTTTAGTTAGAATAAATACAAAATTTTCATTATTTATGGCAGATAAAACCTCATCTTCAGAATCATAAATAATCTCAGAACTTATAAGTCCGTTATCATCTAATATGAAAATCTTTTCTTGATCTATTAAAAGCTTCTCGTTTATATACCTAATATTTGAAAAGATGGCATTAGAGGTTGAAAACTCCTTTGTATTTAGATCAAACAATATAAGTTGATCTCTATCCATTGAAGGAAGAAGTAGAATGTTTTCTAAAATAGCACCTTTAACCTCACCACTAACAGCAGGAATTGGTATCTCCTCATAATCATCAACTGAGTAGTATATTCTAACCATATTTTCCGATACCATTACAAATTTTTCTTGGTAAATAGTGGAAAAGTAGTTCTCAAACTCTGTATTAAGAGGAAACCCTTCAATAAGATTATCAATAGTGTATGAGAAATACATTTTGCTTCCAGGATTACTAAAATCATAAAGTCTTATACCTGTTTTAACACCATCGTTTGTATCTGAAGGAGGGTAGCTTTTATCTGAAAGTTCAACTCTTAAGACATCCTTGTAAAGTTCTTTGTTAGCATAATGTTTCCAAACATAGTTTGAATCAAAGTATGCATCATATAACCAACCTATCTCTTTTCCGTGACCAAATTGGAATAGAGAAAACTCCTCTCCTATATTAAAGCTTCCGTCAGCTTCCTCTAAGTAAACACCCTTGTTTTTAAAATCTGAATTTATACTATTGTTGCTTATATGCTCTTCTGTTGTTTTCTCTTTATCAATATGCCAAACAAAGAGACCACTTGCAGGGATTGCGAAATCATAATTATCAACACTTGTTACAACTCTAAAATCTTTGGGAACTTCTACCTTCTGATTACCTTTTTTATCAATATAGAATTTAATCTCTCTTCCATCTCTATCGTATCCGTTAGTATAAACAACAGAATCCTGTTCTCTTTCAGACCACATTGAATCTTTTAAAGCGGTATATGAAAGCCTATTTTCAATTAAATAGTACTCTCTATCATTTAAATCAATTTTATATATAAGAGAATCATTCCTAATAGGGATACTATCTCTACTCTCTAGAAGGTTTTCCACATCATTCCAACCAAGATAGGATCTGCTCCAAGCTGAAGGTCTTGCAGGTATTAACCCTGAAAAATTTCCGGATCCCTGATCCATAGGATCAAATCTACCAACACCGGATCTATATTTACCCGCTTCTCCCTCTAGACTTTTATTCTCCGCTTTGTAGAGGTTTGGAAGCCCCAATCTATGAAAAAACATTAAAACTGCAGCACCATTAAGACCTGCCATATACCAATTGCCATCATAAATTTGCCATTCACACTCCGGAAGGATAATGCTATTATCAATGGTTACTCCGTCATGGGTTACAAGCTTAAATTGATCGCTTAGGTCATCTTTGTTGAGATAGACTGAAGGAATATCAAAAGGTGTAAAATCTGCGGGAGTACTAAACTCTTGACCAGAACCGGCATGAAAAATAACAAAACAATTATAATTGGTAAAATCTATAGATTCATCATTGATAACTTGAGACCAACTATCTCTGTGAAGCATTTTTAATCTTTCTACTGATGATGAATCCGGATTGTTTAAGTTATAAAACCACATTTTATTGGGAACTGTATATACAGAGTCTAAAACTTCATAAGATTCAACAATCTCCATACCGTTTGCTGCTGATCTAAAATAGTTTTTTTGAAACTCTAAGTGATCTAAAAAATACTCCTTATTATGAGGAGGTGCATCAATGGTTAGAGTATCAGGATAAACAGAGTTATCAAGATCAAATTTACCATCTCCGGTAGTTTTATTCAGCTGATCTTTAACAAATTCTACTCTAATTGCCAAAATTTTCAATGTTTCAACATCTCTATCTAAAACAGATCTTAATTTCATAGGTTTAAAAGCTAAATCTTTACTCCATAGAGATATAAATGAAACCAATATTATAATAAAACCAATTCGTAGCATTACAAAACCTTTCTAAGCTATAGAAGGAAATTTAAAGATAATCTTAATGTTTCATTTAGTGGATGATTCTCTTTCTCGAGAAGATAACTTAGATCAAAAATATAATCTCCGTATCTAAAACTGGCACCAACTGTTCCAGCTGATATTTTTCCTAGATCATCTTTCCAATATCCACCCCTAAGAGCAACCATATCACTATACCAATACTCAGCACCAATACCCCATATAACATCCTTTATTCCGTCATCATCACTTGACCATGAAGTAAATAATGCTTTATAGATTGGGTCAGATTCGTTGTACTCATCACCTTTAATTTCTCCATCATTATTGGTATCAATACCTCTTCTTACTATAAGTTTATTTATATCCGCAGTTATTACAAGAGAGTTAAACTCATCACTGAAAAGATAGTATGAAGCACCAATTTTAAGATTTGTTGGAAGAGGATCTGCCTGCTCATAGTCTATGTATGATATTTTAGGTCCCATATTTGAAAGGTTTAATCCAAGTGAAAGATCTTCATTAACCAAGTACATTAAACCGAGATCTAGGGCAACACTATGTCCTGTACCGGAACCCTTTTCACTACCGGCCCCTTGGTCTGCAAGGTGGGAGTAGATAAATTTAGTATTTAAACCAATGGCTAAATCATCACTAAGATCTGTACCATAAGAAAGGGTAATAGCTGTTTCATAGGTTGTAAATACACCCTCATACTCATTTGCCTGACTAGTCCTTATCATCTCTCCTAAATAGAAAAAAACAATATTTCCACCAACAGTTCCAAGACCAGGAATATTATGTTTATAAGCAACAAAATTGTAGTACATATCATCATTTTTAAGATTAAATCCCGGCAACCAGTTTGCGTGCATTAAAGAAAGTTCCTGCCCTTCTTGAAAAGCCAGACCTGCGGGATTCCAGTATGAAGCGGTAGCATCATCTGCTAAGGCAACAAAGGCGTTACCCATACCTGTAGCCCTTGCTCCTGCATCAATGTTTAAAAATATAACACCGGCTTCAGATGGTCTAGAGTATGAAATAGCTGATAGCAAAAATAGTGCTGTAACAATTATCTTTTTCATCATTCTTTTAAATCTCCAGTTATAATTACAGTAATTAACAGTTTACTAGCTAAATATACCTCTTATCTAAATTTGTGTCAAGCTAGCTCTATACACAATTGAACATTATACACAATTAAACTGTGTATGTTCAAATAGTTTGTTTTGAGAT
>PDON01000076.1 GCA_002742935.1 Candidatus Cloacimonadota bacterium
AGTTATCTCTTTATCAACAATAGGTGAAATCCCTTTGTTTATAAGATCAACTTTTTCTTGGTTTATATCAAGTGCAGTTACCTTATGGTTTTGAGCAATTAATACAGCATTTGATAACCCCACATAACCTGTACCGGCTACAGCAATTTTCATGATTTATAACCTCTCATCAACAATATTTTTTGGAAGGATGCTTTTAACATCATATATAACACAATCTTTTGATTTTAATCTTTTTAAATCAACATCTAAAAACTGATTATGGGAAACAGCTAATATTATTGCATTGTATGAAGAGTAGTCAACATCTTTAATGAGTTTAATATTATATTCCTCATATACCTCTTTGCTGTCTGCCCAAGGGTCAGTTATTTCAACAATACAACCAAACTCTTTTAGTTCTTTTACTACATCTACTACTTTGGTATTTCTTATGTCGGGACAATTTTCTTTAAAAGTTATCCCCATTATAAGAACTTTTGAGTTCTTAATTTTGTGGCTTTTCCCAATCATAAGCTTAACAACTTTTGATGCTATATAGCTACCCATATTGTCATTTAGTCTTCTTCCTGCTAAAATTATTTCAGGGAAGTAACCAATTTCTTGAGCTTTATGGGTTAGGTAGTAAGGATCAACTCCAATACAATGACCACCAACAAGTCCCGGTCTGAAGGGTAAGAAGTTCCATTTTGTCCCGGCAGCTTCCAGAACCTCAACAGTATCAATACCCATTTTATCAAAAATTATTGATAGCTCATTAACAAAGGCTATATTTACATCTCTTTGGGAATTTTCAATTACTTTTGCAGCTTCAGCAACCTTAATAGATGATGCTTTATGTGTTCCGGCTTTGATTATTGTGTTGTAAAGATTATCAATAATAGTAGCTATCTCAGGAGTAGATCCGGATGTTATCTTCTTTATAGTAGTAAGAGTATTAACCTTATCTCCCGGATTTATTCTTTCCGGAGAGAAGCCGCAATAAAAACCTTCATTAAACTTAAATCCACTAATTTTTTCTAATATAGGAACACAATCTTCTTCTGTAGCTCCCGGATAAACGGTACTTTCATATATAACTATATCACCTTTTGAAAGAACCTTTGCAACGGTTTCGGTAGCTTTTAGAAGAGGTGTGAGATCTGGTTTTTTATTTTTATCTACCGGGGTTGGAACCCCAACTATAAAAATATTACACTTTTTTAGATCATTTAACTTGGATGTATACTTAAGTTTCTTTGCAAGTTTAAGGTTTTCATCGCTAACCTCTAATGTTCTATCGTGTCCATCAACTAACTCTTTAACCCTTTTTGGATTTATATCAAACCCAATGGTTTCATAATATTTTCCAAATTCAACTGCAAGTGGTAAGCCCACATACCCCAAACCTATTACACCAATAACTCTACTCATAAACTCTCCAATTATAAAAACAATGATTATTTTAGGGATAGCAAATCTCATTTTACGATAGGAATCTAATAAAAAATCTCCGGAAAGTCAATTATAGTAAAATTTATTAAGCTAATATGATAACGATAAATATATCTATTTTAAAGGAGTGGATATATTCTACTTTAAACAAGAGATGAAATATTGCTACCTTTAGTTGTTTAAGAAATTAGAATAGAGAAAGATTATAAATCTAATTTGATTATTTTATCTAACCCTTTATCTTGATTATTTTTTTTCATTGTATTATTTGGAATTAAATTACTATTTTATTATACTAATTTCGAAAATTATATATTTTTGTGTTGTTGGAGAATTTTTATGAAAGGTATAATATTAGCCGGTGGAGCAGGATCAAGACTACATCCTCTAACACTTACTATTTCCAAGCAACTCTTGCCTATCTACGATAAGCCAATGATATATTATCCTTTATCTGTTATGATGCTTTCAGGGATAAGAGATATATTGGTTATATCAACCCCTCGAGATCTTCCAAGTTTTATAAATCTTTTGGGAGATGGTTCTCAGTGGGGAGTGGATATTAGTTATAGGGAGCAAAAGTATCCAAATGGGATTGCTGAGTCATTTCTCATTGGAGAAAGTTTTATTGGAAATGATAGTGTAAGTCTAATTTTAGGAGATAATATTTTTTATGGTCAAGGTCTTAAGCAAAAAGTTCAAAGGTCAGCAAAAATAGATGATGGAGCTGTATGTTTCGGTTATTATGTTAAGGATCCTCAAAGGTATGGTGTGGCAGAATTTGATGGAGAAGGAAGGGTTTTGTCAATTGAAGAGAAGCCAAGCTTTCCAAAATCAAATTATGCAGTAACAGGATTATATTTTTATGATAACGATGTAGTTGATATTGCAAAGAATATTGAGCCTTCGGATAGGGGAGAGCTGGAGATTACTGATATAAATAGAACATATTTGAGAAGAGGCAAGCTGAACTTAGAACTCTTGGGAAGAGGTTATACTTGGCTTGATACAGGAACTCATCAATCGTTATATGATGCAAGTAGTTTTGTTGAAGTGATTGAGAGGAGGCAGGGGCTCAAAATATCCTGTCCTGAGGAGATTGCCCTAAACATGGGATACATCTCTTTTGTTGATGTTGAAAGGCTTATCAAAAGGTATGGAAAGTCAACCTATTCGGATTATCTTAGATCATTAGAAAGGTATAAATAAACTATTAGGATATATGATATAGTACAACTATGAAGATTTTAATTACAGGTGTAGCAGGGTTTATTGGTTTTCATCTTGTAAAGAAGATGTGTAAAAATCATGAAATTATTGGTTTGGATAATATAAATAATTATTATGATCAAAACCTTAAATTTTCAAGATTGGAAGAGTTGGGGATACAGAAGAAAGATATATTTGAAGGTAAGTTTTTAGAATCTGTTAAAAATATTAATTTTACATTTGTTAAACTTGATATTTCTGATAAAAAATCCGTAGATCTTTTGTTTTCCAGCTATAAATTTGATGTTGTTGTTAATTTAGCTGCACAAGCAGGTGTTAGATATAGTATTGATAACCCTTCATCCTATATTGAAAGTAATATTGTTGGCTTTTTTAATATATTGGAGGGTTGTCGTCATCACAATATTAAAAGGTTGATCTATGCCAGTTCTTCTTCAGTTTATGGAAATAGTAAGGAAGAAAAGCTAAAAGTAACAGATAATGTAGATAATCCAATATCTCTTTATGCCGCAACAAAAAAATCAAATGAATTGATGGCATATACTTATTCTCATCTCTACGGAATAGAAACCGTTGGTCTTAGGTTTTTCACGGTTTACGGACCTTACGGAAGACCTGATATGGCTTATTATAAATTTGCTCTTAAAGGTATCAAGGGGGAATCGATTGATGTTTACAATAGAGGTGATATGTATAGAGATTTTACATATATAGATGATATTGTTGAAGGGGTGTCCAGAGTAATTAATATCTCTTCTAAAGTTATTGGAGAAGAGATGTATAAAGTTTATAACATAGGTAATAACAATCCTATTTCTCTTAGATCTTTTATTGGAGTGTTAGAAAGAAAACTTGGTGTTGAATTTGAGAAAAACTATCTTCCAATGCAGCCTGGAGATGTTTACAGAACTTCCGCAGATGTTGATGAATTAATAAAAGATACTGCTTATTCTCCTTCAACCACTATTGAAGAAGGCATTGAAAGTTTTTCTATTTGGTTTAAGAAGTTTTATAATTTAAATAGAAATTAAAATTTTTGTTGTGCTAAAAAAAAGATTATATTATATTTTTGATATCTGTAAATTTTACTAGAAAATGTTCTTATATTTGCTGTTTGTGATACAAGTCGTAAATTGAGATTCTGTTTTGTTTTATGAGCTTTTATTTTCTGCTTTTTAGGATTGTGTTATTTAGATAACCTCCTATTGAAATAAAAGGTTAAAACATATTTCAATTCTAGTTGTTAAGATAGATAATATAATGGATTTAAAAATATTTATACAGATAAAAGTAGGTTTAAGCTGACAATAGTTTAAGGTTTTTGTATGGAAGAATTTATGGATTTAATAAAAGATGTTTATTATTCAAAGGATTATGTATCTTTATACTTAAGGAGTGGAGATTCAATATTTGATTTTAAATATGAAAAGGATGGTGAAGTATTTTATAATATTTCAATAAAAAGGCCTATTAAAAGCGTTGCTGGCTTGGATATTAAAGATGGCTTTTATGATTTAGAAACCGCATATGGTTACGGTGGTTATTATACAAATAGTAATAATAAGGACTTTATCTTATCTGCTATGGAAGAGTATAAAAATAGGTGTTTAGAAGAAAAAATAGTCGCTGAGTTTATAAGGTTTCACCCTTTTAACAATTTTCCTGTAAAGTTTGGTGATGTTTTAGATATGAATTTGTATGACAGGGATGTTGTATATATAGATTTGTCTTTAACTAAAGATGAAAGGTGGTCAAATTATTCTCGTAAGCTTAGAAATGAGTTGAGAAAGAGTAGTAGAGAGTTGGAGTTTAAAAGGAGTTACGACATAAGAGAATTCACCTCATTGTATAAAGAGACTATGAAAAAAAATTGTGCCGGTAGTTTTTATTTTTTTGATAAAAAGTATTTTGAAGAGATAATGAAAAATGATAAATTTCAATTGTATAAAGTTGAGAAAGATGGAAAAATTATTTTTGGTTCGCTCTTTATATTTTCTGATGATTTTGTTCATTGTCATTTATCTGCAAGCGACTACGAAATGAGAAAATGTAGAGCAGGTTCTTTTGTTTTGGATGCTGCTTTTGATATTGCTAGAGAGAACAATAAGAAGTGTTTCCTTTTAGGTGGGGGTTCCACTAATAGTGCAGATAATGGACTTTTTAAGTATAAAAAGAAGTTCTCTCCTTTTACTAAACCATTTTATATAAGTGGTAACATCTATAATAGAGAGGTTTACTCGGAGTACAATAGATTGTGGGAAAGGAATAGTAATAGAGATGTTAAATACTTTTTAAAATATAGGTTGGAAGTTTAAGTTGTGGATGGTTTAAATATTATTTTTAGAAGCCTAGAGGAAGATGATTGGGAAATAGTAAAAAAAATTAACAATGATCAATTAGTAAAGGAGATGTATTCAGGGCATCCATTTCCTGTAGGAAAGAGGGCAACAATAAACTGGATAAATAATGTTGCAAATCCTGATTTTAAATTATCTCTTTTTGGGATTGACAGCCCAAGTGGATTGGTAGGTATTTGTGGTTTAAAGAATATTAGTCAAATAAATCATAGTGCTGAGCTTTTCATACTTATTGATTCTGAGCAAAGAGGTAAAGGTTATGCTAAGCTTAGTATAGCTAAATTGATTGAATTTGGTTTTAACTCCCTTAATTTGAATAGAATTTTTTTAAATGTTCAGGCAAATAATTCTAAAGCAATTGGATTGTATAAAAAACTTAGATTTACTAAAGAGGGTGTTCTTAGAAAAGCAATTTTTAAGGATGGTAAGTATATTGACATTATTGTTATGTCTTATCTGAAAGAAGATTTTTGTAGCAAATAAGGGATTTTATTCTTATTACAGTAGGCTGTTGTGCTTTTTTTATATTAATAGTGAGCTTTAAAGCTTTTTAGATTTGATTTCTCTGACTAGTTGGGGTTGCAGGGAAAGCGTTCCTTATACCAGCTGAGCCTAATCATATGTATTAGGGTGGAGGTAAAGAATTAGTATTTAGAGTTATATAATTTTGGGATAAGACTTAAAATGGAAATGTTAGGGTTGTTATGATTTAACAAATTGCTTATTGTTTCAATTATGAAGAGGTAAGTTAAATTGACTTATATTTAATAAATAGGAAGTTTTAATAGGAAATTTTGATGAAAAATAATATATATGGTAATGGTTTCCAATTTGTACATAGCCCTGTAGAGTTTGACAAGTTCTCAGATAAGGAGATTTTGCAGTATTGCTTAGGAGCAACTCTGTATATGCCCGGGACTAAAAAT
>PDON01000077.1 GCA_002742935.1 Candidatus Cloacimonadota bacterium
CTGATATGATTGAAAAAATTGTAGAAACAGATGAAGCTCTTATGGAAAAATATTTTGAAGGTGAGGATATTACTTCTGCAGAGCTAAATAGAGCTATAAGAAAAGCAACTATAAATAACGAAATTGTTCCAGTATTATGTGGATCAGCATATAAGAACAAGGGTGTTCAAATGCTACTTGATGCAGTTATTGCATATATGCCATCTCCACTTGATGTTCCAGCAATAACAGGTGTTAATCCAAATGATGATAGTGAAGATACTAGACCATCAAGTGATGAAGAACCATTTAGTGCGTTGGCATTTAAAATAATGACGGATCCTTTTGTTGGTAAGTTAGCATTCTTTAGAGTTTATTCAGGAACTTTAGAAGCTGGAAGTTATGTTCAAAACTCTACAAAAGGCCATAAAGAAAGAATTGGTCGTATCTTAAAGATGCACGCTAATGAAAGAGAAGAAATAAAGAAAATTTATTCTGGAGAGATTGCGGCAGCGGTTGGTCTTAAGAATACAACAACAGGAGATACTCTATGTGATGGAGCTAATCCAATCATATTAGAGTCTATGGTGTTCCCTGATCCAGTTATATCTGTAGCTATTGAGCCAAAAACTAGAGCTGGACAAGAAAAAATGGGTATAGCTTTATCAAAACTTGCTGAAGAAGATCCTACTTTCAGAACTTTTACAAATGATGAAACAGGACAGGTTATTATTGCAGGTATGGGTGAGTTACACTTAGAAATAATAGTTGATAGATTATTAAGAGAGTTTAAAGTAGAAGCAAATATTGGTGCGCCACAAGTTGCGTATAAAGAAACTATTTCTAAAGCAATTTCTGTTGAAGAAAAATATTCTAAGCAATCTGGTGGACGTGGACAGTATGGACATGTTAAAATTAATGTTAAGAAACTTGAACCAGGTAGTGGTTATGTATTTGTTGATTCTATTAGACAAGGTAGTATTCCAAAAGAATATATACCAGCGGTAGATCAAGGTATTCAAGAAGCACTACAAAGTGGTGTTTTAGGTGGATATGAAGTGGTTGATATTGAGGTAGAACTTTATGATGGAAGTTATCACGAGGTTGACTCTTCAGAAATGGCATTTAAGATAGCTGGTTCAGTGGCTATAAAGAAAGCATTGTCTAAAGCTGGTTCTACACTACTTGAACCATATATGAAGGTTGAAGTTACAGTTCCAGAAGATTACTTAGGTGATGTTATGGGTGATATCAACTCAAGAAGAGGTAAATTAGAAGGTATGGAAGCAGAATTTGGAGTTCAAATTATAAGAGCTTATGTACCGCTAGGAGAAATGTTTGGTTACGCAACTGATTTAAGAAGTAAGAGTCAGGGAAGAGGTAACTACACAATGCAATTTGATCACTATGAAAAAGTGCCAACATCAATTGCAGAAAAAGTATTAAAGTAGTAAAATATAATTATAAAGATAATTAAGGAGGAAAAAAATGGCAGATTTTTTTGAAAGAAATAAACCACACGTAAATATAGGAACTATTGGTCACGTTGATCATGGTAAGACAACTCTTACTGCAGCTATTACTAAAGTTCTTCATGCTCGTTATGGTATTGGAGAGCAAGTTGATTTTGATAAGATTGATAAGGCTCCAGAAGAGAAGGAAAGAGGAATTACAATTAATACAGCGCACGTTGAGTATGAGACTCCAAAGCGTCACTATGCTCACGTTGACTGTCCAGGTCACGCGGACTACGTTAAGAACATGATTACTGGTGCTGCTCAGATGGATGGTAGTATTCTAGTTGTAAGTGCTGCTGATGGAGCTATGCCTCAAACAAGAGAGCATATTCTTTTATCAAGACAGGTTGGTGTTCCTTATATCGTAGTTTTCATGAATAAAGTTGATATGGTTGAAGATGAAGAATTATTAGAGTTAGTTGAAATGGAAATTATCGATTTATTAAATGAATATGATTTCCCAGGTGATGATACTCCGATAGTTAAAGGTTCAGCTCTTAAAGCGTTAGAAGATCCTGCAAGTGAGTGGGGTGATAGAATAGTGGAAATGTTCGATATTATCGATGAATATATTCCAGATCCTGAAAGAGATACTGATAAGCCATTTATTATGCCAGTTGAGGACGTTATGACAATCACTGGTAGAGGTACTGTTGCAACTGGACGTATCGAGAGAGGTGTTGTAAACGTAGGAGACGAGGTAGAGCTAGTTGGATTAAGTTCAGAAACTAGAAAATTAGTTGTTACTGGTGTTCAGATGTTTAGAAAAGACCTACAACAAGGTATGGCTGGTGATAATGCTGGTATCTTATTAAGAGGTGTTCAAAGAAATGAAATCGAACGTGGACAAGTTCTTGCTAAGCCAGGTTCAATTAAGCCTCATAAGAAGTTTAAAGCTCAAGTTTATGTTCTTAAGAAAGAAGAAGGTGGACGTCATACTCCATTCTTCCCAGGATATAGACCACAGTTCTTCTTCAGAACTACTGATGTTACTGGTTCAATTGCATTCCCAGAAGGACAAGAAATGTGTATGCCAGGAGATAACATCGTTATGGAGATTGAGTTAATCTACCCAATCGCTATTGAAGATGGTCTTAAGTTCTCAATCCGTGAAGGTGGTAGAACAGTTGGAGCTGGTTCAGTAATCGAGATTATTGAATAATTAAGATATTTATATCTAGTCTTTTTTTATTTGTACAACATATTAGATAGTTACGATAGACTTATGAAATTTGGTTATAAATATTTGAATGAATTATGAAATATATATTGTAAATGCAAGAGATAAAATAATTAAAGAATTTTTTTGAATTTATTGGCTTGTAGAGATTTTAAAAGTGGAATTGTAACAAAATTTGTTATTTAAAAAGATAAAATGTTTATCAAAAATAGTAGTATTTCAAATAAGATAGTTTAAAAACTTTAATACAGTTTCTAAAAGCTCTTTAATTTCAAAGATATTTAGTTAAATAGGAATTGCTGATTGTGTGATAAATACAAATAAATATACGATGATGTATTCCCTATATTTTAAGAATGTAATATATTCACTACAATTATACAGCTACAAGAAATATTAACACTTAAAGTTGTTATCATATCTTTTAGGCATAAGTTAATCTTCTTATATATTAGTATACCACTTTATCAAGTGGTATACTTTTGTTACAAATTACACATTTTGCTTGCAAAAATGGGGGGGGGTATAGTAGAATTAAAATGGTTTAATTGTATAGATAAGGAATAAGGTTAGAATCCTTAACGAGTGCGTCACTGTATGGTGTTTTTACACTAAAGTCAGATACTTTTTATACAATTATGTAATACTTTACGCTACCATAAGTATTCATAAATATTTTATGTATATTATTTTAGCTTTGGTATTTTATAAACCAGAGTTTTTTATTTTAGGTTGTTTTAATATTAAGGAGGATTTTGTATGAAAGGAAATAATATATTAGGAAGAGTTGGATCATTAGTGCTTTGTTTTGTATTACTTTTTACAATGGTATTACCTATAAATATTATGAGAGAATTATCATATGCAGCATCTGATAAATTACCTACAAAAGTTGAGTTTTATAGAGTAAAAGGAGGTGGCTTACAATTTCGATTTGTAGATATCAACAATCATACTGATGAAGATGTTGTAAAAGTACAAGAATGGCTTAAGCCTGGAGTTGTTGTAAAAGTTGGAGATGAAATTTTAACAAGAGCTGATGGTTGGGGAGATATAACAGAAAGTAATAAATCTTTTGCTTCTGCTAAAGATTGGAAAAATAAAAAGCCTAATTCTGTTCTTATGCTTTCTAAAGGTTTATTTAATGATGGAGCGAAGGTAGTAACAATATCTAAAGAAGGATATAATTCAGTAACATTTAAGACAAATGCTTCTGGAGATATAATAGAACCTTTGAAAGAAATAAAAAAAGATGATACAAATAATGAACTTTTAAAGTTAAAAGAAGAAACAAATAAGCAAATAGACGAGTTAAAAGATTTAAAAGATAAAGAGACTTTTAAGCAAAAAGTTAATTTAGCAAAAACAAAAGATGAAGTTGAAAGTATTTTAGAAGAAGCAAAGGCTCAAGCAAAAAAAGATAAACAATCATCAGAAATAAAGGATGTATATGAAATAAAATATTCTATTGATTATGGTGATACTTGGAAGACTGTCCCAGAAAATAATGAATTGGAGTTGTTGTGGAATGATGTAAAAGATGTATCAATGAGCATTTTATTATACAAAAATGGGAAAGCTGTTTCAACAACATGTACAAAAGATTCATCAGAAGTTATAGCTGATGGTGATTTAGATGTTGAATCGTGGAATTCTCCTCAAAATGCAGTAATATGGGGTTTTTCAAAAAAAGGTGAAGTAACATTAACGGTAAATAGTGGAGATGGAAGTAAATCTTTTAAACTTAAGTTAGTGGATAAATTATCAGAGAAGAAAGATGATACTTTAGTAATATCTTCTAAAAATAATAAAACAAATGTATTTGTTAATGAAACATTAAAGTTGAATGCTAAAATTGGTGAAGAAGTACCATCTAATGTTGTCTGGTCAGTTGATGATGAGCAAAAAGCAACTATTGATTCAGAGGGTGTTTTAAGCGCGAAAAAAGAAGGTGTTGTAAAAGTAACAGCAACATCTGGTGATAAAGTAGCTAAGTTTACTGTTTATATAATAAAAAAAGAAGTTAAATGGGGATTTGAAAATGCAACATCTGCAACACAAAACATAGATGGTTCTGAGATTACTTTTGATAGAGCAAATACTAAAGGAAATAAGAGAGTAGAAATAGTTAATAATCCATTAGGTGAAGGAACTGAATTTACTACTATATTTAAAGTTATAAATAATGGTGAAGAAAAAGAATTAACTGTCCATCCACAACCTGATGCTTTAGATTTAGGAGTATGGGCACGTAATAGTAATATTAGTAAAAAAGATACACAAATTGTTATGAATTTGAATGATAAAACAGAAGTAGGCGATGTTAAGTTGAAGGCAGAAATTCATGATAAAAATGGCAATATTGTTGAGGGAGTTGAAAATAATATACTAACAATTCATATTAAGGATTCTAATCGATATAAAATAAATTTACAATATCTAAATGAAGCAGGAGAATGGATAGATTTAACTAAGGATAAACTTGAATTGGATAGAGCTAAATATGAAAAATCTGGTTTAAGAATAGTTAACCCTTATGGAGAAAATGTAGACTTTACAGAAAAGTTTACTGTAGGTGATATTGAAATTACAGAACCTATATCTGATAAAAATAAAATTGCAGATTGGAAAAAGGAAGGTAAAAATCTTTTATTTGACATAAATAAATCTGGAAGTGTTGTTGTAAATATTCAAGTTGAGAATGATAAAAAACCTACTTTAAATAAGAAGTTAAACATTAATTTTACAGATAATCGCACTCCAAAAATAGCATATAAAATATTGAAAAACAATAAATATGAAAAAATACCAGAAAATAATAATGGTGAAGGAAATTTAAACATTGATTTAAAAGATTTTCCTGATGGAATAATAACAGTAAAAGCGTATTTTGCAGAAGGAAATGAACAAGATATTATAGCTTGGAAAGTATTTGGTAATAAGGAAGAAAATATTACAGTGCTTGATAATAAAGATAATGATTTAAGTATATTTAAGTTTAAAGCAAATAAAGTTGGAGAAAATATTGCAATAAAAACAACTTATGGTGATTCAAAAAAACAATATATAAGATTAAATATTACAGATAGTACACCAATTGAGTTTGTAAGTGATGTATCATCTATAAAATTCGGTGCGAATGAGACGTCAGATTTTAATGCTGTGAGTAAGACTGTAGATCCAGATACAAAGGTAATTAAATTAAATAGATTTGATACTTTTGGTGATGGTAAATTCACAATAGAAGGTGATGACATAACAAATGTTGTATGGAAAGCTGATAAAAAATATACAGTTAATTATACATCTGAAAGAGTTAATAAATGGATTTTAGATGATGGTTTATTTAATCCTAGGACGGGTTATGTACTAGATACAGAAGGAAAATATAAAGATGTATTTAATTTCCCTGATAGAATTCCTGCATCAGTTACTTATATGCAAGGTGGGGTAAAAAAACAAATTAGTTTTAGTATTGAATATAATCTTGCAAAGGTAATTGAAAATATTAAAATTTCTCCAAATATTGATAAGGTTGTTATGGGTGATGTTAAAAAATTTAAGTCAACTGTAACAGGTGGAGCATATGCTGTTAGTTCTCATTACCTTAAATTAGGAACTTATGATAAAGAGTTAGATGAAAAAGATAAGGAAGTATTGTGGTCAGTAAGTGGCAATTTAAGTAATGGCACTACTATATCAGAGACTGGTAAACTAACGGTGGCTGATGATGAAACATCAAAAAAGATAAAAGTTAAGGCTACACCAAAATTAGCAAAAGAATATTACAGTAGGCTAAAAAATGGATGTGTTTATGAAAAAGAGCTTACACTTACTACTGAACCTAAGGTTGAACCGGTAGTTATTGAAGTACAAAAAGATGGTGAAGATTTTAAAATAGTAGAACCTTCTAGTGTAATAGAGTTATTAAATGGTAAAAAACTTACTTTCAGAGCAAAAAAAGGTGATATAGATGTTGATGTGAACGATGTAGAAATATTGCCAAGTGAAATTGCAACAGCAAAAAAAGAAGAAGGTTCTGTAATATATGATGTTATTGGATTGAAAGAAGGTCAAGCAGAAATTAAAGTAATAGTTGATGGTAAAGAAACAAAATTTGTGTTAAAAGTAAAAGATATATTAGCAGAAGGTATTAAAATAAATGATATAAATACTACTCAATTTGAAAATACAATGGTTAATCTAAAAGCAACGGTTAAACCAGCAAATACAACTGAAAAAGTTAAATGGAGTGTTGATAATACAAATTTAGCTTCAATAGATAAAAATGGGGTTTTAACATTGAAGTCTATTGGGGAAATTACTGTTACTGCAACAATAGGCAATTTTAGTGATAGTATAAAAATAAATATAAAAGAGCCGGAAACTAGAGTTTATTTTGAAAACAGTAAAACAAAGGAAAAGATTTATCCTGATGTTAGCGGTAAAATAACAATAAAAATTACTGATCCAGGTTACTTTTTCCTAGAAGGCAAGAATGTTGTTGCTAGAGAATGGAATAGTTTAGAAATTCTTCGTGGAAAAGATTTGAGTCTTGATCCAAATGCAGTGATTAGTAGTAGCAGGAAGGGAAGACATTTCTGGATTGATAAATTTAGTCATTTTAATCCTCGTAAAGTTGCAGTTCGTGATGCTAATGTTATATATGAAAAAAATGGGAAGTTAAAAAAATATTATTTTAAGATTAATGTTATTGAGAGTGGTGTAGAAGAAATTAAGGTTTATGCTAATGGGAAGTTAATTCCTCAAGATGAAGTTTTCAAAGTGATGGGAAGAGAAAGAACGTATGTTACTGTAAAAGGAAGATATAAAGGAACAAAAGAATTTGTAGATATACCAGTCGGTTCGTATGTTGTAAAAGTTCCTGAAGGCATTCATAGTTTTGATAATGACTTTGCATTATGGAAATCAGATGTAAAGTTTGGAATAAGAGTATTCATGAGGGATAATTGGAATGTGAAATATGAATTTGCAACAATGTCAGAGTATGTTCCTCTTGAAAAATTTGAAATACAAGTTCCTAAAGTATGGAATATAGATACATGGAATAAATTAGGAGAACATTATATAGGAATTCGTTATTATGCAGATATGACTAATGATATGGGTTTTCATATTATTATGAAGCCAAGCACTGCAACTTATGCAACAGATTCAAACTTTAATTGGGAGGCGTTAACTCCAGAAATTGCTGAATATAGTCATAAACATTCTAATGGGATTATACCTAAAAAACCTGGTCTTGCTAGATTTAGGGTTACAAACAAAGATCTTAAAGGATTTGAACAAATAGTTGAAGTTAAATTTGTGTATAAAAATCCTTTGAAATCAGTTAGTGTTAAGAAAAAAGAATATACTATAAAAGTTGGGGATAGCCAAAAAATAGATTTTAATTTTTCACCAATTAATGCTACTGAACAAAGATTTGTTTGGAGATATGATAAAGAAGGCATTGTAGAGCTTAATGATTCTATTGAAATTGATCCAGCAGATGTAACTGTTGAAAAATGGACAGAACATTATATAAATTCTATTGGAGGCAAGGGAAGAGTAGTAGTAACAGGGACACCAATTGATAGTGAAAATGGTGCTGAACCTATAAGTTTTATTGTTAATGTAGTAGAAGAAATATCAAAATCAGAAAAGGCAAAGGATAAACCAAAAATAGAAAAGCCAAAAGAAACAGCAGATAAGATAGAAAAATTATGTTCGTATTGGCCACAGTTTAGAGGAAACTCAAAAAATAATGCA
>PDON01000007.1 GCA_002742935.1 Candidatus Cloacimonadota bacterium
TGCTCATAAAATTGACACTTTTGAAACATCAATTTTGCCATACGATGATTGTTGTACTCTATTCCTACCCCCAAATCCAAATACAAAAGCAAAGAAAAAGTATCTTGAGATTGAGGAAAAAAAGGTAAATATTGAAGAGATTGTAAAAAAAGCTGTTGATACTGTTGAAATTATAGATCTATAATATGTTTTGTGATATAAAAACAAGAAAGCCACTTGCTAGAGTGGCTTTCTTGAATTAATAGAATCTAATAATAAGATCTATTTTGACATAATTATTATTATACTAAAAAACTATTGGTTCTATTTCAAAATCAGGTTAAATATCATCATCTTTTATATTTTGGTAAAGAGTAGCATCTTCTTCACTTATATTCATAAGTTGTGACACTTCTGTAGGATTATACCCCTTTTCAAGAAGATCAAAAACTTTTCTTGCCTTAGAATCAGTTGGCATTGAGGTTTCACTTGATTGTTTTACGGAATCCTTTAAACTCTCATCTTTCATTTTTTTTCTTTTGAAACTTTCAAGAGATTCCTCCTCAATGCCCTCTTCTTGACTTATAATATTTGAGATCTCTTTTTCACTAAAAAAAGGTTGTTCATAATCCTCATCTTTATTATCAATATCTTTTATTTCGGACAGTTGATCTGATGAAAATATCCTTGAAATTTCACTATTTATGCTACCTTTTTCAGAAAAGGATATATTTTGTATAGATCTTGAATCATTATTCTTTTTACTATTGTTAGCAAACAGAGCATCTATATTACTCTGATCTACAACCTTGGAAGATTCATTACTTGCTTCTACACTCTTACCATTGTTAGCAAATAAAGCATCTATATTACTCTGATCTACAACCTTGGAAGATTCATTACTTGCTTCTGAACTCTTACCATTATTAGCAAACAAAGCATCTATATTACTCTGGTCTACAACCTTAGAAGACTCATTACTTGCTTCTACACTCTTACCATTATTAGCAAATAAAGCATCTATATTACTCTGATCTACAACTTTAGAAGATTCATTACTTGCTTCTACACTCTTACCATTGTTAGCAAACAAAGCATCTATATTACTCTGATCTACAACCTTAGAAGATTCATTACTTGCTTCTACACTCTTACCATTATTAGCAAATAAAGCATCTATATTACTCTGATCTACAACTTTAGAAGATTCATTACTTGCTTCTACAGGTATATCATTAACAGAATTTTCTTTTTTATATTTATCAGATATAACTTTTTCAATTTCATTTACTTCATTGATAGGTGTACTACCTTTATCAAGTAAATTTTTATTATAATCAAAAATATCACTAAATCTATTTTGAATATTTTTCCTATAATCAATAATATCTTTTTCGTTAAAATTTTCATAATATGAATCTTTTAGCTGAAAGTTTTCATTCTCAATATTATGATTTGGAGTTTCAACATTAGTCTCATCAAAACTATTATTTGTTTCAACTTCCGTTTTGTCTTCTTCTAAACTTTTTTGAGGTAGAGGTTCTTTTGTTTCAGTTGTTAAAAACTCACTCCTTTTTTCAATATCCTCTGTAATTTGATCTTCAAAAGAATCTTTTTTATTCTCAACAGCAGATTGGTTTTTATTATCAAAATTAGAATCAGTAAAACTATTATTTACTTTTACTCTGTTAAGAATTTCTGTATTTTCTTCAAGATCTTCATTTTCCTCTCTTAGAGATTTAATTTGTTCTTTTAAATCGTCACTAAAAAGAATCTCATCTTCATCATTAATTTCATTAAGCTCTAAATCACTTTCAAAATCAGGTAACTCTGTAAATTCATATGAATCTTCCATTACAAGAGGAACATCATCCTCATCATCTTCGGTATCAGATTCAGAATTAACATCTCTAACATCTACATCATTAAAACCTAACCCCTCCTCCTCTATATCTTCCTCTTTAATATTTTCTAAATCTTCAACATTTTTTTCATCAAAATCTATGTCAAAAAGAGAGGCTGCAAACTCAACCTCATCTACACCTATTTTAAGCTTTTCAGCAATTTGATTTTTTGAAAAACCTTCACTTGCCAACTGCTTTATTTGATCAGATTTATCCTCACTATCTTCATCATTTTCATTGGAAATCATATCGATTACTTCGTTAACATCACTTATATCAATTTTAAGGATATCTGATATTTCTCTTGATCTTTTATTTTCGTTATAAAGTTTTCTTATATCAGGTATTAATCCTGAAATATCATAGCTTTTTTCCTTATTTGACACCTCTCTTTTTATTCCGTTATCCACTCCTCCATTTTTACTTATAAGGAATGAAACAGCATCAACACTTAAGGATAGAGCATCAGCAATATCCTTATTACTGAGACCTTCATTATGCAACTCATACACTTTAGATTTTTGATCAGGGTTTACAGGATTCTCTTCGGTGTTATCTTCAAGATATTTGACACCTTTTTTAAACTCCTCCTCTTCTCTATCTGCATCTTCTGAATCAAACTCTTTATCCAAATTTTCATAAAACTTTTTATTTGCATTTGATCTTATCTTAAAAAATAGGATTATAGTTATAATAATAAGTATAGGAGAACCATAAACTATTATTTCATAACTACTTAATTTAGGAAAAATAGATTCTGTAGTTTCGTTTATTTCAGGAGGATTATTTAATAATACCTCTTTATTTTCATTATTTTCCTTTTGATCAACTATTTCAGGTGTACTTGTAATAATATAATTGTATATGAGTTCTGCATCATATTTTTTATCAAACAGATTGTATATATGTGCCAATTTAACTTTAATCTTTAAATTATCGGGATCTTTTTCTGATCTTTCCTTGAGTAGCTGGATAAGCTCTTCACGATCTATCTCTTTACCCTTTTTAAGCTCCTTAAAAAGAGCATCTGAATATTTTATGATTAAATCATCATCTAAAGTATTGTTTTTTTTATAATCTTTAATATATCTAATAAAATTTTCAAGATCATTTTCTTCATAAAGATTAAGCAACAACTTTTTATCTATAACTTCTCGAGAGGTGTTTTTGCTATCATTTTCAATAGTATTACCCTTTTTCTTAAAATCAATAACTACTTTAAAAAAATTATTACCGGTAAGATCTTCAACTTTATAGGAAATATTTTTCTTAAAGCTTATTTTTACTATACAACTCTCTTTATCTTCAGAAACAGAATAACCTGATACTAAGTTTCCGTCCGTTTTATCCTTTTTAAAAGTATTACTTTTACTGCAACTATCAACTGTAAATATTAGGTTTGATTCTTCCTTACTAAGAAAATATTTTACCCTCTTATCAAAATCTAAAACAACTCTTCTTTTTTTTTCATGTACGCCATACCTTATAGATTTTAATTCATAAGAGAATAGAAAATATGGTATTGCTAGAAGAATTATTAGTTTGTATGGCATTATTAACCTTTATTATAGAGTTATCTTAAAACATTTATATTTGTTCATAATCTCATGATATAGTTATTTATATCATAAAGAATCTATTACAAATATAAGTATTATTATTTAATAAAAAGAGAAAATTAACCTTTTATATCTATATTTTTCCCTTTTGTTTTAAATTTTTTATATCTATCCCTTTTCTTACCTCTTTTTTTATCTTCGTTATCTTCATTATCCAAACTATCGTTATCCTCTTCTTCTACCTCATTCTTTTTTGAGCTTTTAATCTTTTCACTCTCTTTACTTTTTGAGACTTTTTCGGAATCCTTTGTAAATTTCTTTAATGTTTCTTCAGCTATTGCTTCACTTTGATTTTTACTACTTTTTTTAATAGAATCAAAAATCATTTCAACTATCTGGGTTTTGGAAATATTTTCCGATATATGAGTTGCTTTTCCCATAATAGCTTCTTAACAATAGCAGATTACTTAAGATAAAAACAATCAGATTCACCTAGAAAACAATTGGGGTTTACCCAAGATTAGATTAGATGGAATTTTGATAGTCTCTTATCCTATTTCTTAACAATATTATTACTTTGGTGTGTATTTGGGAAACTCTTGATTCTGTTAATCCTAATACTTGACCTATCTCTTTTAGTGTTAAGTTTTCATAGTAGTAGAGTGCAATAACATTTCTTTCGTTTTCCTTTAACTGCTTTATAGCTTTAACTAAAATACCCTTTAACTCCTTAATCTCACTCTCTTCATCCGGAGATTTTTGATTATTATCGGATATTTTATCCAAAAATGATAAAGTTTTACTTTCATCATCCTCATTTTTATTATAATCAAGAGAGAGTATGGAAACAACTTTAACCTCGTTTACAAGTTCATAATAGCTGTCAATGTCCATATTTAACTCTTCTGCTATCTCAATATCTGTAGGTATTCTCTGTGCCTTTTTTTCAGCATTTCTTATACCCTTTTCAAGCATATTACTCTTTTCTCTAATACCTCTCGGCATCCAATCCATTTCTCTAAGACCATCTAAGATAGCACCTTTAATCTTAATGTTTGCATAAGTATTAAATTTACAACCTTTGTCAGTATCAAAGTTATCAATAGCATTTATTAAACCTATAAGTCCGTTTGAAATAAGATCATCTTGAGAAACAGTCTCAGGTAAGGAGATCATCATTTTCCCGGCAATGAGTCTAACTAGGGGTATATAATTAAAAAGAAGTTTTTCTTTTACTTTGCTATTATCCCTATTTTTTAGATATTTTTCCCAAAGTATATCTAACTCATTACTCATTGCCTAACTTTCCTTCATTACTCTCCGTTTTAAACAGTCTTTCGTACTGTTTTTTCTCCTTCTCCTCTTCAAGCTCTCTTTTCAGCCTTTCCTGTTCTTCAATAACTTTTTTTAGTTGCTCTCTAGCTAAAAATCTTTTACACATATCCTCTCTAACAATATCTATTTTTGCTTTAAGAAGTGTTTTAATCAAAAAATAGTTTATAGTTAAGAGAATAATTGAGGAGAGGGAAAATATAATAATAGCATTAATTAGATAAACTCTATAATCTCCACCATTGAGAAATGAACCTATTATATAAATAATAGAAACAATTAAGTTTATTCTAATTATCATACTTTCCATTAGTTTAATATCTTCCTAAACATAGATGTTTCAGAATCGGAATTTTCTCCCGAATTTTTATTGGACTTTATGATATCCATTGCAATTTGCCATAGATCTCTTGAAGCAGGTGTTCTATCATTCAAAAGGAAAAAAGGAGTTTGATTTCTTATGGCATTTGTAACATTTGCATCCCTTCTTATATAACCCTTATACTCAATATTTTTTTGAAGATAATGGGAAGCAACAATTTTAAGTTTCTCTCCAATCTCTTTTCCCTCTTTTTCATCACTAACCATGTTAATGACAACAGATATATTTGTTCTTTCCTTAAGTGAAGTTATAGTTTTTATGGAAGCATAAGCATCCGTAAAAGCTGTTGGTTCACTTGTAGTAACGACTATCACCTCATCTGAGTTTAATGCAAAATCTATGACATCTTCACCAATTCCTGCACCTGTATCAATTAAAATATACTCATAATTTAGTTCAAGCTCAGCTAACTCTTTTTCAATTCTATCTTTAACAAAGCTTCCTTTCTTCAAAAGCTCAAGATCTCCACTTGAAGCAGGCATTATAGTTAAACCTCCCGGAGCCTTAATGAGAATCCTTTCCAAAGGTTGATCATTGCTAATAATATCTCTAAGAGTCATTTGGGGAACTAACCCTAAAAGAATATCTATATTTCCAAGATTTATATCCGCATCTATCAACAGAACTTTTTTATTCATTTTTGACAGTATGAGTCCAAGATTTAAAGAGAAACTACTCTTTCCAACACCACCTTTGCCACTTGTAATAGCTATTCTCTTAATATTTTTATTTTTTCTCGCTTCAAATCGATTCTTTCTTAATCTGGAAGCTATATTTCTCAGTTTTTTTGCTTGATCGTTTTCCATAACTCCTCAAAACTACATCTTTATTTTTTCAGGGTATAAAATAAAATTGGATACATCTCTACCATCTACCTCTCTTATATCTTCGGGAACATTTTGCCCATAGGTTATATATGAAAGAGGTATTTTACATTGCTCGTAAATATTTAGAAGAGATCCATAGGTTGTTGTTTCATCAAGTTTTGTATAGATAATCCTATTGTAACCTACAGAACTAAACCTTTTAATAATATCATCTAAATCTCTATCTCTTGTGTTTGCACTCAGAACAAGACATATATCCTGCACTTTTCCTTCATACATTATCTTTTTTAGCTCGGCCATCTGTTCAACATTTTTTTGAGATCTTCCGGCGGTATCAATAAGTATATAATCGTAGGAATCAAACTTAATTAGTGCTGATCTTATCTGCTCCGGCTTATAGATAACCTCAAGAGGAATATTTGTTATCTTTGAGTAGGTTTTTAGCTGCTCAACAGCAGCAATTCTATAGGTATCAGCCGTAATAAGAGCTACCTTCTTTTTACCAAAAATAGTTTTATTAAATGCCATTTTTGCAAGTGTTGTTGTTTTCCCAACACCCGTAGGACCTACAAACGCAATTACTTGAGGACCTGCAAAATCAGATCTATCTTCAAGAGATTCAACACTTAATCTCTTCTCTATTTCAGAATACACTGCATCATTTATCAAAGAGTCATCTAAAAAATCATCACCCTTAAAGTTCATGTAAATATGCATCATAATATCTTTGTTTATTCGTTCTGAAACACCACTCTCTTTTAACCTTATGTAGAAGGGAACCAAAGAGTCAGGAAGGTTTGGCATTTCGTTGTATTTAATATGATTGCTCATATGATCAAGCTTTTTATCTATTTTGCTTAGATCATTTTTAAGATCCATAACTTTAAAGCTTTTCTCAATCTCTTCTATAAAATCTTTGCTTTGAGGCTTTTCATTATTAAAGATCTCTTTATTAAACTTCTTATCCTTAATAACAGATTGTTTGTTCCTCTCTTGCATGTTTTCAAACTTTTTCTGTTCAAATGACGGAATTGGCGTATTATCGACAGCAGCAGTGACCTCATAAAGATGTTTAGTATCGCTAAAATCAAAAATTCCCCCCTGGGCAACCTTTTCGGATTTCAAAATTATTGCATCACTGCCAAGAGACTCTTTTACTTTGTTCATTGCCTCTCGCATAGTTTCACCGGTGAATTTTTTTATAATCATTTTTCTTAATTCCGTTAATTTAAATTTATTAAAGTAAAAATGCTTTCTATCTATTCATACCTATTCAATTTTTAAATTCTCATACTACCCTCCAACCGAATATATAGAGTTTATCTGAATATTTGTAGTTAGTTCTGAAAATGAAAGGATTACAAGATCAGGAAGATATGGATCGGTTAATTTTTTCAAAAATTTTCTTATAGATGGAGAGCATATTAGTATAGGCATATTACCGCTCATGGTCATCATCTCCATTTTTTGATTAATGTCCTCTATAAAAGATGTTATTAAATTTGGTGGAAGATTAAAAGTTTCACCTTTGGCAGAAGCATTTTTCACTCCCTCATTTATCATCTGTTCAACTTGAGGATCCAATGTCATACATGTTATTTTATCATCATCATCTTGAAATTTTTTTGTTATTGTAGCTGCTAGAGTTTGTCTTACAAGCTCAGTTAAAGTCTCAAAATCTTTGGTGTACTGGGTATAGTCAGAAAGAGATTCTAAAATTAAACTAAGATCTCTTACCGGTATACCCTCTTTAAGTAGTGATTGAAGAACTTTTTGAACAACACCCAGAGATATAACGGAAGGAATAAGCTCTTCCACAACCGTTTTATGCTCTTTTTTTAGATTTTCAATGAGATGAGATGTCTCCTCTCTTGAAAGAAGCCTGTGAGCGTTCTTTTTCACTATCTCCATAATATGGGTTGAAAGTACAGAAGCAGGTTCAATTATTGTTAAACCTATAATTTCGGCCTCCTCCTTATATGTTACATCAATCCATTTTGCGGGTAAACCGTATGTAGGCTCAACAGTAGCTTCTCCAACAATATTTTGATCATCAATATTCATAGGATTTAATGCCATATATTTGTTTGTATATATGGAACCGCTACCCTCTGTAATGCCTCTTATTTTTATCAGATACTCATTTGGTCCCAGCTGAATATTATCTCTAATTCTTATAGGAGGGATAATAATCCCTAATTCCGATGCATACTGTTTTCTAATCATAGTTATTCTATCTATTAAATCTCCTCCCGCACTACTGTCAGCAATAGATATAAGATCATAACCTATCTCAAGTTCAAGAGGATCTACTTTTAGAAAATCTTCAACCTTTTCAGGTTTATTACTCTCCTCAATTCCTGCCTGCTTAGCTTTCTCCTCCTCATTCTTTTTCTCTATTACCACCTTATTTATATCTTTTTTTCTCACAAAATAGGAAACAGAAGCTAAAATAATAGAAATAAAGGTAAAAGGTATAAATGGAAGTCCCGGAACCAAAGCAAAGAAAAAGGTAACCGTCGAAGCAATAGCCAATGCTTTCCAACTCCAGATAAGTTGCCCTATCATCTCTGAACCCATATCATTCTTTGATGCGGCTCTGGAAACAATAATACCCGCCGATGTTGATATAATCAGAGCAGGAATGGAACTTACAAGACCATCACCAATGGTTGATATTGTGTATATGGGAAGGGCTTTTGTCCACTCAAGACCATCATAAAAAATACCCATTGAAATTCCACCGACAATATTTATTCCGGTTATAATCATTCCGGCAGTAGCATCACCCTTTACAAACTTACTGGCACCATCCATAGCACCGTAAAAATCCGCTTCACCTCTAACTCTCTCCCTTCTTCTTGTAGCTTCCTCTTCGGTAATAATTCCATTTTGAAGATCTGCATCTACAGCCATCTGTTTTCCGGGCATAGCATCAAGGGTAAATCTTGCTGCAACTTCGGCAATTCTTGTAGAACCATTGGTTATAACCTTAATATTGATAATCATCAAAATTAGAAACATAATAAGACCTACAATTATATTTCCTCCGGCAACAAATTCTCCAAATGCCTGTACCATTTTACCAGCATCACCTTTATTACCAATAATCATACGGGTTGTGCTGACATTTAGAGCCAATCTAAAAAGGGTTATGACAAGTAAAAGTCCGGGGAAAACAGAAAAATCTGCAGGGGATTTATTGTACATTGAAACTAAAATTACTATTAGAGATATTGAAAAATTGATTGCAAGAAGCAGATCTATTAAGAAAGTTGGTATAGGTATAACAAGCATTGCCACTATGGAGATTACTCCAAATGCAAAAGCAACATCAGATCTTTTACCAATATTTTCTAAAAATGACTCCATTACTTCCTTTACTTTTTCTTAATCTTGTAGATATAAGCTAATACTTCAGCTACTGCTTTAAAGAACTCCTCCGGGATCTCTTGATCAAGCTCCACCTTTTTATACAACCCCCTTGCCAGAGGAGGATTTTCCATTATGGGCACATCATTTTCCATAGCTATGGTTTTTATTCTATCTGCTATAAGTCTTAAACCTTTTGCAACAACTTTAGGACTCTGCATCTCCCCCGGTTTATACTTTATAGCAACCGCAACATGGATAGGATTTGTAATAATAACATCTGCTTCGGGAACCTTTTCCATCATTCCACCCATATAGGTTTGCATCTGCTTTTTGGCAATTTTTTCCTTTATCTCCTTGGGCATATCATAATTTTTTTGCTCCTCTTTTACTTCCTGTTTGGTCATTTTCATATCGTTTGTAAATTTCCAACTGGAGTAAAGTTTATCAAGAATAGCTAAAACAACCAGAACAGCGGTAATTCTTATAAGAAGTGTCATAATAACATCTGTTGCATAGGCAAATATCTCCACAACAGTGAAATCAATAAGTAGCATAAAGTTATCAATCTCTTCTTTTATTGTTATGTAGCCTACAAATGTTGTAATAACAGTCTTTAAAAGATCTTTTGTTAGCTGAACAAGGATATCAAGGCTAAAAAATCTCTTATAAAAGCTTTTAGGGTCAAAGAACTTTTCAAACTTAGGAACAAGAGGCTCCGTAGTCCATAAAAAACCTATTTGAGCAATGTTTGATACTATAGCTACAAATCCTATGGTTAGTAGGACAGGCATTATGATTGAAGCTACAGCTCCAACGCCTTCAAGAAAGTAGATCCTAACACTCTCAACATTGAGCTCAATCTTTGAACTCTCCAATATGATTCCTTGCATAATTTGTGCCAGAGAACTCTTAATGGTGGGGCCGTAGAGGTACAAAGATAGTATGGAGACTATTAAAACCGATATGGAGTTTATCTCTTGTGATTTTGGAACGTTTCCCTTCTCTCTTGCTTTTTCAAGCTTATAGGAGGTTGGGAGTTCACTTTTTTCCATTCCTGATTCATCTTCAGCCAAATTGTATCCTCAATTTTTATAAAAAACGGCAAAAAAGGGAGAGAATAATAGTAAAAAGTACTCTCATAATATTTCAAAAATAGAGTGTCAAAGAGATATCTGCAAACTTTATTTGGTAATTTTCCAGCTACTCATAAAAATAATTTTTTTAGATTAAGTATTACCTAATATTTTTCTAACTCTGTTGAAGTGATTTAAGTTTTTCTATTTTTTTCAATAGATATCATTTAAGAATGAATAGATGAGGTGTAATTTAATTTAACCTAAAAATCATAAGTTTATAGCTACTCTTAAGAAAGTAATACTTTCATTTGAATATAAAGTTTCTTATTTTCATATAAATTAATTTTAATTGTGGGTTTATATGGCAAAAATAGAGATCTTATCTGATAATCTTATTAACAAAATAGCTGCGGGAGAGGTAGTTGACAGACCTGTTTCTATAGTAAAAGAGCTTGTAGAAAACTCTTTAGATTCCGGTGCTGATTCTATTACTATAAACATTAAAGATGGAGGAAAATCTCTCATACATATAAAGGATAATGGCTCCGGAATGGATGAAGATGATCTTCTTTTGGCATTTGAGAGACATGCTACATCTAAAATATGCAGCTATGAGGATCTTCTTTCTTTAAGTACTATGGGGTTTAGAGGTGAGGCTCTACCAAGTATTGCGTCTGTATCAATGGTTGAAATGAGTTCAAAACCAAAAGATAGTAATATTGGAAATGTTATAAGCATAAAAGGTGGTCAAATACAATTTGTTAAACCAACAACAATTAATGGATCTACAGATATAAAAGTTAAATCTCTATTTTACAATGTTCCTGCCAGAAGAAAGTTCTTAAAAGACCCTCAAAAAGAGTATAGATTTATATACACCTATTTTAAAAAACTTGCTCTTTCAAGAAATGATATAAACCTTAAATTTCTTTCAAATGAGAGAACTGTTTTTGAACTTCCTAAACAGAGTTTGGAGGAGAGAATTACATCTGTTTTTAGAGAAATTAGTGAAGAGAACTTAATATATATTGAAAAATCCTACAGGAATGTTAAACTGAGAGGTTACATAGGGAAAAAAGAGATTTCAAGAAAGAGTAAAGATAATCAGTTTCTATTTGTTAACAATAGAATTATTGAGAGTAAAATAATATCATATTCTGTATTTCAAGGATATAAAAATTTGATAGATCCGGGTTACTACCCTTTCTTTGTACTCTTTATAGATCTTCCACCTGAAGATATTGATGTTAATGTACACCCTTCAAAGATTGAAGCTAAATTTAAGGATGAAAATAGTATAGCTTTCTTTGTTAAGAACAGTGTATTTGAGGAACTTTCAGGTCAACAAACTCTTGTAAATATAACTCTTGATGATGATAAAGAAAAACAGCTTGAAATACCGGAGATTAAAAGTAATTATGAAAAGAGTTCTGTTGATGAGGTTTTGGAAGAGCTTGAACTATTTGATAAATCTGAAACAGTTTCATCCATGCCTAGAGATATAGAGAGAAGAGAATCTTACAAACCTTTCAACTCTCCATCAAAAATAAAAGTGGATAAAGTTTTGGAAGAGAAAGAGCATTATTTAAGACCTCAAAGAAGAGGGATTGATATATTAAAGTTCAATAATGAGAGGATTATTTCTGAAAATATATGGCAGTTAAATAAAAAATATATATTTATGGAGATGGAATCGGGTGTTACAATTATTGATCAACATGTAGCTCAAGAAAGGATCTTTTACGAAAAGGCTTTAAAAAGTTTTGATGACGAGAATATGAGTTCTCAGATTTTACTATTTCCCGTAAAGGTTGAGCTTTCCTATGAAGATGCTCAAACTCTTGAGGAGATATCTACATATCTAACTTCAGTTGGATTTACAATCTCTCACTTTGGCGGGAATACATACATAATTGAGGGAACTCCGATATCTGTTGTTCATGGAAATGAAGAGAAGGAGTTGAAAGAGATTATTGATTACTACGTAAAGTACAGAGAAAAAAGAATGAGCGTGAGAGAATCTGTTGCAGCCTCCTATGCTTGTAAAAGATCTATTAAAGCCGGAGACAGGTTAACTAAAGATGAGATGCTTTCTCTTATCAATGAACTTTTCATGTGTAAGTTTCCACATGTTTGCCCTCACGGGAGGCCTATAATAGTTAATCTTAGCTTAAAAGAGATTGATAAGAAGTTTATGAGAACTTAGATGGAATCAATAAAAGATTTAGATATACCTATAATTGTTGGACCTACAGCATCGGGTAAAACAGAAATTGCCATAAGATTTGCCGAAAAGTATGGTTATGAAATAATATCTGCCGATTCCAGACAATTTTTTAAAGAGATGAATATTGGTACTGCAAAACAGAGTAACTATGAACTTTCAAGAGCAAAACACCACTTTGTAAACTTTTTATCACCATTAGATGAAAGTTACAATAGTTACACCTTTGGTATAGAGGGAAGAGAACTGATAAAAAATCTAAAGAAAAACGGTAAAAAGGTTTTGGTTGTTGGAGGTAGTGGACTTTATATTCAGAGCTTGGTTCACGGATTTTTTGATGATTTAGGTATAAGTGATGAGGAGAAACTCTACTTTCGTAAAGAGGTGGAGAAGAGAGATATAAGAGATTGCTTTGAGGATCTTTTGAGGGTTGATGAGGAATATGCTCTTTCAATACCTAAAAATAATGTTCAGAGAATACATAGAGGATTAGAGGTTTACTATCTTTCAGGCAGAAAGATGAGTGAACTTCATAAAGAGCACAAAAAGCAGAAATATTTTAATCCTATATATATTGGACTTTCTTTGGAAAGAGAGGAGCTTTACAACAGAATCAATGAAAGATTTGACACTATGTTAAAAGCGGGTCTCATAGATGAAATAAGATTTTTATCTGATAAATATGGTATAGATCTTAAAAGATTAAACACTACAATAGGATACAGGGAGTTTATTCCATTTCTAAAAGGTAAAATTGATCTTGAAGAGGCTATCCATAATGCTAAAAGAGATAGCAGGCATTTTGCAAAAAGACAGATTACATGGTTTAAAAGAATAGAAAATATGAATTGGGTAAAAAACTCATTTGAAACCATAGATAAGCTGTTTGGTTATAAATTTTAATGCTTAAAACTGGAATTTTATGATAGTATTGGGTATTGATCCGGGACTTTCCAAAACCGGATATGCAGTTTTACAAAAAATAGGACGAGATATAACTATAATTGAAGCCGGTGTAATCAGAACCGTTTCAAGTGATAGTATGCAGATTAGACTTTCAACTTTATTTGACGGAATAAATGAAATCTTTCATGCTTACAGGATAGATAAAGTTGCAATTGAGACTGTATTTGCAGGTAAAAATATTAGTTCGGCGTTGAAACTTTCCCACGCCAGAGGTGTTCTAATTTTAGCAGCAGGTATGAACAAGTTAGAGATATTTGAGATCTCACCTAAAGAGGTTAAACAGAGTATTACCGGAAGTGGTAATGCCACAAAAGAGCAGATTTTGTATATGATTAAAAACCTTACGGGAATAAAAGAGCTTTCGGGACCTCTCGATACTTATGATGCCATTGCTATAGCTCTTTCACTTTTACAACAAAATAGGATAATAAGATGATAGAAATATTGATAGGTGAGCTTTTATCAAAAACCGGAGATATGATTATAGTAAACTGTAACGGTGTAGGATACGGAGTAAGAACTTCAACTTATACCAATAGCAATATTGGGAAGATTGGAGATAAAGTAAAAATACATACATATTTAAAGGTAAGTGAAAATGAGATGAGTCTATACGGATTTATTGATGAGATGGAGAAAAAACTTTTTCTGGAGCTTGGAAGTGTAAATGGAGTTGGAGCAAAAACAGCCATAAATATACTATCTACTATGCAACCAAAACTTTTGATTGAAGCAATTGTAAAAGGTGATATTGGGGTGATAACACAAGCACCGGGAATAGGTAAAAAAGGTGCTCAAAAAATTATTTTAGAGCTAAAAGATAAGTTTAGCAAAGATGGTTTGGATCTAAATTTAGACAGATCAAATATATCTATAACGCCTCAAGGATCACCTCAATCTGATGCCGTAAAAGCTTTAATTGCCCTAGGTTACAGATCAAATGATGCCTCAATAGCGGTATCAAAAGCTGTAAAGAAATTGGAGAAAAATAGTACAACACAGCAAATTATAACGGAAGCTTTAAAGAAAAGATAGTTTTATTTTACAGTATAGTATAAAAACTTTTAAAACTAATAGCCTGTTACAACTGGAATCTTTTCACATAGAATCTTTAAAGTTCATCTTTTCAGAAGATTATTATTATACCGTTTATAATATTATATTTAATGATAAAAAATTGTAAATATATCTATAAAATATCTTTTATCTCATTCCAGTTTAAAATTTTATAATCAGCCTTAGATAATTCATAATCATCATATCTGCTTCCACCAAACATTATCGACTTAGCACCAATATTTTTAGCTCCAATGATATCTTTATCTTCTCTGTCCCCTATATGTACAGATTCTTCAGGGGAAACTCCCGTTTTATCGTAAGCTAATCGAAATATTTTTTTATCAGGTTTTGAACAATCTACTTCGTTTGAAAACAACTCGTAAGTAAAATATTTTAAAATATCATAATTTCTCATAATCTTTCTTATCTCACTTCCCGGCTCAAAACCTGTATCCGAAATAATAATCAACTTATATTTCTCGGAAAGATACTTTAATGCCTCTCTAACTCCGTCAATAAGAGTTAGATTTTGGGTTGATACAAGTTGCTCATAAAAGTTCACATGACAAATCATATCTCTATCCGATATAGGAACTTTAAAACAATCATTAAAAGCATAGGATAGCATTTCGTATGTAGAGGGTGTTCTTCTCTCATTATCCCAAATTTTTTGAAAATATGAAAATAGAGAAGCAACAACTTCTACAACACGCTCTTTAGAGATTGAAAATCTCTTTACAAAATTAAATGTAAAATCAACCCTCTTATCAAAAATATCACTACTCATAGGATATTTAAAGATGGTGTCCCAAAAATCTATAGTTACAACTTTTATCAATCTACATTCCCAATGATCTTAATCTTTTAACTGTTTTTATTAAACATTTTGCTCCAAGCTCAATATCTTCACAAATATTTTCAAGTCCAAATGAAAATCTTATAGATGATTGAGCATCCTCTTTCGAAAGACCTAAACTTAAAAGCATTCTTGAAGGCTCAACACTTCCGGAGGAGCATGCTGATCCGGTTGAAACCGCAAAGTTTTCCATAGCCATTGAAAGAGCTATAGCCTCACCCTCAACACCATGAAAAGTTATATTTAAAACACCGGGATACCCATTTTCTATATCACTATTTACAGTGTAATTATCTAACTCCTCTCCAAGAAGTTTTAAAAAGTTTTTTCTTAAAGAAATTATTTTTTCCATACCTTTTTTATAGTTACTTACAACATTTTCACACACAAAACCAAAACCTGCTATACCCGGAAGATTTTCTGTTCCCATTCTCATTCTACTCTCTTGAGATCCTCCATATATCATAGGTTCTATCTCAACATTTTTTCTAACAAAAAGAGCTCCAACACCCTTTGGACCATGTATTTTATGTGCTGACATTGAAAGAAGATCAATATCAAACTTTCTTACATCAATATCAATTTTTCCAAAAGATTGTACAGCATCGGTATGGAATAAAACCTTCTTTCTTCTACACATTTTACCTATGGATTTTATATCGTTGATAGTACCTATTTCACTGTTAATATGCATAACAGAAACTAAAATAGTATTCTCTGTTATAGCTTTCTCTATATCTTCAACATGAATATAACCCTTGTTATCCGGAGATACCATTGTGTAACTTATATCATTTCCTGGAAAAATTCTATTTAAATTCTTTACAGTGTTATCTATTGCACTATGCTCATAGCTTGAAGTAACTAAATGAACTTTCTTTCCTTTAATAAGAGCATTGTTTACAACACCTCTAATAGCCCAATTATCACTCTCTGTTCCTCCGGAAGTAAAAAAGATCTCATCAATATTGGCATTTATAACCTTGGCAACCTTTTCTCTGCTATCATCAATTTCACATCTGGCTATTTGACCGTAGTTATGAACAGAAGAGGGGTTTCCGTACTCCTCAATCATATATTTAACCATCTCATTAGCTGCTTTGGAATCAACTCTTGTTGTTGCACTATTATCTAAATAAACTCTTCTCATTTTTATAATCCTTTACTTTAAATTTGGTATTGCTTCTAAATCATTAATATGTTCAAGTTCAAACTTTGCTGAAGAAGTAACTTCACCTTTGGGAAATTTTTCAATTAAAATATTAAAATATTTAACAGCTTTTTCTTTATCGTTGTTAAATGTTTTTGAAAGATACCCTATCACAAAAAGTACATCTTGTTCATACTCTGTTGAAGGAAATTGGTATAAAAGATTTTCAAACTCCTCTATACTTTCACTGAATTTTTGCCTGTTCATTAGAGATTTCGCCTTGGCATAAATCTCATGATCTGATCTATAATTTTTTCGAATACTATCCAAACTATTACTTTTAATGGTATTTGTGCAACTAAAAAAAGTAAAATATATGAATATTGTAAAAGTAAAAATAAGATTTTTTATAAACTTCAACTCCTTTTCTCTTCCCTTCTTTAAATATAGATTGAAAAAATATAATAAAGATATTGACAAAAAAAATCAATTGAAATAATAGCAGAATATTACTCCTGTTTATACATCCCCCCTACAACACTTTTCCTACAGGAGATATATAAACTACCATTTCATTATTACCATCAACACCCAACAACTGATCACTCTTTTTCTGATTGTATGCTGCTATTGCACAGGTTCCACAATTTATAGATTCCGAAGCCAAGTATAGGTTTTGACAAACATGCCCCGCATCTAAAAGTATCATTTTATGAGATGCTATATCATACTTCCATTCAGCTCTATAACAGATAGCAACCCAAAAAAATGTAACAGCAGAAAAAGAGCTCCATTTTTGACCTTTAAGAGCTTCAACCAATCTTTCATCAAAATTTTCAAAAGATTTTATGAAGATCAAGCTGTGTTCAAATGGTAAATATAGGTATAACCCTTCATTTAATCCCTCTACATTTTTTACCATAAGATATGTTTCCAAAGGGTGTCTTGCTCCACCTGAAGGAACTGTTCTAAAGGAAACAGAACCACTTTTTACACTTTTGGTAAGTTTGACACCTTGGGTAGACCATAAAAGATATGAAAGCTCTTTTAACAATATAGGTTTATCTAAAAACTTACGCCTACTTTTTCTTTCAGAAACTAGAAAATCAAATTTATTATTACTAACCTCTATATTGTGGTCAGGTAAAACAATCTTTTCGTAACCTTCCCAACTCTTTTGAAGAGTAGGAGCTTCCTTACCCCTCTCTTGATCTGTTTCAATACCCGAAAGTTCCATAAAGTTTGACTTTAGGAACTCTCTATTAAAAATTATCTCTCTTTTCATAATTTATCCTCAAAGTTGTACATACCTATAGAAGTAAGATATAAACTTTAAATAGAGAATAAAAGATTTTAAATTTATAGCTTAGATATTTGGTCAAACTTTAAAATTTCATAACGAACCTGAGTTCGATATAAAAAAGAGTATCTTATATAATAATTAAATCTAGGTTTTCAATTATGACTTTATTATAGTAGTCAATTTTGTTATAACCACTAAACTATCTATCTTCTTACCAAAGAAGGGTCTAAAGCAAACCTCCATTACCAATGTATCCTCTAGATCGGAAACAGCTAATATACCATTCCAAAAAAAAGTTTCCGATATAGCAGTGGAATCGGCAAGCCTGTAAGGTCTTGAGCCTCCATCATCAATAATGGTAAAGAGCTCAGGACTTTATACACCAATTATATTTTTGCTTCTTTTTGATAAAAAACTTTCCAAACTTAGACTGGCTGGAAACGAGTAGTAGAAGGAATTAATTTTTTATGTGATTTGAGTCTAGTAAGCCTAGGTGATTTGAACATAAAAAGGTGATGACGCAGTAATAGGAAGTTTATAGCTAGTCTGAATTAAGGTCTTTGATTGTGTAAAATATCCCCCTTAGAATCAACATAGTAGTACTCCTCTGCCATATCAAGCATTGGATAATCACCTTTAGAGTTACCAAAAGCTACTATATGTTGCCCCTGTTTGTAATAGGGAGATTTTTTTATTCTCTTTACCTTCTCATCAAAATTGTTGTTATCTCCAATTACATTACCCGTAAGAAGTCCAAATCTCTCCTCAAGCTCTGTTGCAATAAAACCATCATAATCTAGCTTTTTACACAGATGTTTAACATATAGAGAAGGTGAAGCTGTAACTAAAATAATCTTATACCCCTCTCTTTTATAGGAGTCTATTTTTTCAAGTACATTATCGTAAAATCTTAAAGATGGTATAAAATCCTTTGATAGTTGCTCTAACAGAGTACCGCTCTTACCTTTAAGAAAGATTTTAATAGTCTCTTTTTTCATATCGTTTCTAGATACAATTTTTAAAAGATACAGAGTAAAAAGCCATAAAAGATTTGGAAGTGAGAGTATGAGCCATGATAGATTCCCATATCTGAATATATACCTTGTATAAGTATCTTTTATTGTTATTGTTCCATCTAAATCGGAATAAACAACTTTATCAAAGCTACTCTTTTGTTGTAAAGATTGTTTCTGTTCGCTTACCATAAGTTAAAATCCTGTGATTATAAACCGTTATACCCTTAAGATCCCTATCATTAGTATCAATTATAGAAGTGATACCTTTCTGCATTGATGATTTGTATATCATCTTTTCAAGATCAACTTTGTATATAAGATCCTCTCCAAGTTTATTTACAAGTAGGAAAAGATTTTCTTTATCTCCATTAATTCCTTTAACATACAACTCTGTTTCTATTTGAAATTCCAACTGATCTCTTAGAGTTTTATCCTCCGATATTTTGTCTAGATCAAAGAAATAAAGCTCCTTATTAAAAAAGTAGTCATTTATTATAAGAAAATTTCTATTATTAAACTTAACAATACCCAAAGTTCCGGAAGCTGACATTCCGGTGTGATATGATTTTGTAATCATTCCGAAACCTGTTTCCAAAGATTTTTCAATATCTATAGAATAAACAATATTTTCTCCATCATCTATTATGTAGAGAAAATTATTAAAATATTCCAGATCTTTTATATTTTTTATTGAGTTGTTAAATGTAATTACTTTGTAAAGAGTTTCAGGATTTTCTTTTAAATAAACCAAAAGAGTAGGCTCTTTTTTTAGGTTTTGTGCCGAGATAAAGATATATTTTGGAGACTCAACAACACCATAAATAGTAGATTTATACTCCGGATTAAGCATAAAGTTAAGTTTTTCCCACTTTGTTGAGTTATTCTTTACTTCAAACTTATTTTTGAAAAGATCAATAGAGTATGGAGAAATTATAAGTAAAAAGATGGTTAAAATAGTAGTAGCAACAACTCTTGTTTTTGTTCCTCCATGATTTTTAAGACTCATTACATAATCAATTAAAGAAAATATTGTAAATCCTACAACTACAAAACTTATGGTAAATGTTGTAAAATAGTTAAACTCATAATCAATCTTATTCACAATCCAAAGAGCGTATGAAAGAACTAATGACATTACTAAAACCAGATAAAGAAGAAAACCTCTTATCCTAAAGAGGATAAGAGATAGGTAGGTAATAAACAATCCTATAACTATAGTCCATATTAAAAACAGATCACTCACAGCTTGACCTTCTTGAACACTCTTAACAAGAAGGATAAAAATCAATAAATACTGTCCTGAAAATTGAACAGCAGCCTTTAATTTACCACTTATTCTTGCAGCTAAAACTACTCCGGTAAAGGAGGTATAGATCCTTACATAGGCAACTATTATATCCCTAAAGAAAAAAAAGATGACAAACCAGATGGGAAAAAGCCCATAATATGCCAGAGCAAAAAAGTAGAAAAATCTTGATATACTATCGGAGAGAGGATCTAAAATTTTTCCCAAATTTGTAACCAAATTATCCCTTCTGGCAATATACCCGTCAAAAATATCTGTTATTTCCGAAAAACCCATTATTGCAAAAGCAATTATAAGCATGTGGATATTACCACTAAAAATCAAGAGAATTGCTATAAGGGTCAAAACAAATCTTGAAATAGTTATAAGATTAACTTTATTGGTAATTTCCTGTTCTATTGAAAGATTTTTAGAAATCATAATTCTGCTCCATAAGATTTACATTTTAAGTTAATATTCTCATCTTAACTAGTCAACAAAATAGGATCTATTTATAAATATCATTTTTAAATCAGAAAACTATTACTTAGCATTTAGTTTTAATAACTATTAAATTATGTATAGTTTTAACAGATTTTATGGAGACAATTTGAAAAAAATTATAAGACATTTTGATGTATTGATAAACAGAGTACAGGAAGGTTTAAGAGTTGTAGATGAGATAAGTAGATTTCATCTTGAAAATAGAGATTTTGAGTTAAAGCTTAAAGAGTTTAGGCATATTTTAAGAGAACCTGTAAGCTTGAAAGATGCAGATCTTCTAAATTGTAGAGATTCTATAAATGATTTTGGTTTTTCTGTAACTACAGGAATGGAAAATAGCAGAAAGGATATCTACTCAATAGCAAGGGCATCATTTAAGAGAGTTATAGAGTCAGTAAGAGTTATGGAGGAGCTTTCAAAACTTGATTTTATTGAACCAAAGTTAAATTTAGAGCTTATAAGACAGAAACTGTATCAACTGGAAAAAAAGATGCTACTAAATCTTATTAAGCCCAAGTTAAACAACTCTATATATCCAATAATTGAGATAGATAGTAATCCTCAAAAGATATCTATAGTTGAAAGAGAGGTTGGATATGCTCAATTGAGAGTAAAAAATTGTAGTGATAGAAAAGTTTCAGAATATATAGTAAAACTTAAAAAAAAATATCCAGAACTTAAAATAATTATAAATGACAGAGTGGATTTTGCACTTATACATAATCTTTCAGGTGTTCATCTCGGTCAAGATGATATCTCGCCACTTGAAGCAAGATCTATTTTAGGAGATGATAAACTTATTGGTCTTTCTACGCACAATATTGACCAAGTTGAAGAAGCTAATACTCTTCCTATTGATTACATAGGTTTTGGTCCAATGTTTGAGACTAAAACCAAGGATACGGGTTATAGTGAAAGAGGCACTAAACTTCTAAAAGAGGTGTTTAAAATATCAAAACATCCTATAGTAGCCATAGGAGGAATAGATATTAGTAACTATAAAAATGTTCTAGAAAATGGAGCTTATTCTGTAGCAATGATTTCAGGAATAAGTAAAATCAGTAATAATAAATTATTGGAACTTCTAAGCTCATCTAAATTAAATAGTTAATAGTTAATGATTCGTAAAGCTTTATCAATATTTTTACTTCTAATTATAAGTAAACTGTTTTCATTAGATAGCTTAACCATAAACAGATATCTACAGCCTGACACTCTATCAAACAGTATTAAGTTTTACGGTTACTACCAAGAGAAATCATCGGATTCTCTGGATCTAAACTATAAAGAAAGAGAGAAAAGAGTAGATCTTTTTAGTGATGATAAATTAAAGAAAACAGGTATTATATACAGAGGATTTACCATTGATAATGATGGTAGCTTTAAGCTAAATTCAGGGTTAAATCTTAAATTGGAAGGTGAGATATACAGAAACCTTTCCATTAGAGCTGCAATTAATGATGATGAACTTGCTCTCTCGAGTAAAGGTGAAACAGAATCGGTATCTTCAATTGATAATATTTTTATGGAAGTTGAACACCCAAATTTTCTGCTTAGATTGGGAGATAATCAATTTGGAACTGAAAATAGAGGTAGTTTTGGAAACTTTAAAAGAGAGCTTTCAGGTGGATTTTTATCGGGCAAATACAGTAAGCAGAAAGGATCCCTTTTTTACGCACTCACTAAATCAAAGGTTTCAACATTGGAGTTTGAAGGTATTGATGGTGTTCAAGGTCCTTACAGACTTTCTGATAAAGAGGGTAATATTGAATCCTCAATTATTGTACCCGGAAGTGAAACAATATTTATAAATGGAGAGAAGTTAAGTAAAGGAAGAGATAAAGATTATACTATTGACTATGATTTTGGAGAGATCTTTTTTACACCATTTAGAGTTATTAAAAGTGGCGACAAAATTGTAGTTGATTATGAAATTGATGATGACAACTATAAAAAAAATATATATATGGGAGATCTTAACCTCAAAAAAAATGGTTTCTTTATTAAAAGTTACTACTATTCGGAAAATGATGATTATAAAAATCCCATTGGCTTTGATATGAGTGATGAGTATAAAACAATCCTCCAAAATGGAGGAGATGATCCCGATTCAAGCTATATAAAATCTGCAAAATTTATGGGAGAAAATCTAGGAACCTATAACGATACTATAATCAACGGAAATAGGTACTACATTTATGCAGGAGAGAATCAGGGTAGCTATAATGTAAATTTTTCAAAATTTAAAAATGGATTTTATGATAGAGAGATTAGCGTTGACGGAAAAGTTAAATATATATACAACCCCAATGGTGGAAAGTATATGCACTACACTAAAATACCTCTACCCTCAAAATTGGATTATAACCATTACCATTTTGGATATAGAAATAGGAGATTAACTGTAAGTGGGGAGTTTGCCTTCTCCAGATTCCAAAGAAATAGTCTCTCAAACATAAGGGATAAAAATTTTACAGGTATGGGAAACAGTCAATTTGTTGAGTATAGACCACCGCCAATTGAGATAAACTCAAAATCATACGGGGAGATTAAATTAAACTTTAAAAGAAATTCATACAACAGATCTTTCTTTACTCCTTCAAGATTTAGTGATAGTAATTTTAGCAAAGAGTATGGAGTTGATCTTAAAGATAGTACAGAGTTTTCCGAGTATAAGAGTAATATGTTCTATAACTATAAATCCTTTGTTAGAGTAAAAAATTCATTCTTTTATACAGAGATAAATGATTCAACAAAATCAAAACTTTTAAGTAGTAGTTTAAATGGAGAAACCCCTCTTATCCATAATTACAATCTACAACTTAAACAGAGAGAAACTGAAAATGGGGAGAATAGATTTAAAAGAGAAAATTATGATGGAGATCTAACCTATAAAATAGGTAATATTTTTATAAATCCCGGATACAAAAGGGAGATTATAAAGAGAGAGAATAAAAATATTAATAATAGAGACAAAGCAAACAATCTTATCTCCCTATATTACGATGATAATAGTGGATCAAACCTTTCAGGAGTAGACTATAGTTATGAAACAAATAAAATTGATTCGGGAAAAGGGTATAAAGATCTAAACTTTATCAACAGCTTTAAACTATACTCTAAAAAGATATGGAATAGTAGTTTAAGATCCAATTTTATATGGAATAGAAGAGATATTCACTACGCTGTATCTGACAGTAACAATACTGTTGTCGATCTTATAAGAAATAATCTTAACTACAATTTTGATAATAGATATATTTTAAACTTTGATTATGAAGTTAATAGTACTCAAGAGTCATCATCAATAAAGGTGTATTACGAAACAGAACCCGGAGAGGGGGAGTACTCTCTTGTTAATGGAGAGTATATTTCAGATGAGAATGGTAATTGGAACTACTATATAAAATCACAAGGAAAAGCTATTCCTCTAACAAGCGTAAGGGCAACTCTTAACTATGATATAGATTTTGAAGAGTTGGAGGAGAATGTAAATATACTTTATTGGCTTTCAAGGTTTGATACCTACGGATCTATTTCAATAGAAGAGAAATCATCTACCGAAGATAAAAGTGATCTTATTTTATTAAACTTAAACAAATTTCAAAATGATTCTACCATATATGGTTCTATAGAGATTGAAAACAATATTATCTTTAACAAAGAGTACAGAAAGCTATACTTTGACTTTGGATTCTACTATAACAATAGAGTATTAAGACAATATATAAATGAAAGAGAGAAGCAAAAAATTAGAAGATATGAACCTTCCGTTATATTTTCTAATAGAAGCTACCATACAAAATTAACCTACGGATTTGAAACAGATAAATTTTACTACCTAGACTCCAATATTTTTTCAAAAGATATAGTTAAGCATTACTATAAGTTCAATATATCTCTCTACCCTTCATACTCCACTACAATCTCATCTCTATTTAAATACGGTTACGATAAAGATTTAAATAGAGAACAGAAAGTACAATATTATGAAATATCACCGGAAATTTCATACTCTTTTTCCGGAAAAGGTATTGTAAGATTAGGAGTAACATACTTTAGAGCAATAGGTAAAGATAACTACTCACCATCTTTAGCAGAAGGATATTCTAAAGGTGAAAACTATAGAGTAAATCTTAATGGAAACTATAATATTAATGAATATTTTTCATTTAATCTAGGATACAATGGAAGAATGCTTTCAAGAGATAAAGAGTTTATTCATGAGTTAAATGCAAAACTAAAACTAGAGTTTTAAATGAAAGATTAAAAAGTTCCGCTTTTGAAAATATCTGTATAAATCATTAAATTTAAGATATAGTAAATAAACCTGATTAGGTATAACTATTTAACCTGCATTTAATGTAATAAATATCTATAGAAAAGAGAGCACTCTGAGGTTCTCGAAGAAAACGAAAAATATAAGCATATAATTATACCCTTCGAGAACCTCAGGGTATAGATACAAATTGTATTTCTAGATTTAATTATAATATTATAATAGTAGTCAATTTTATCATAACCGCTAAAATATGTATCTTCTTACCAAAGAAGGATGTAGAGCAAACTTCAATTACCGATGTATCCTCTATTCGGAAACAATTAATATACCATTCCCAAAAAGTTTCCGATATAGCGGTGGAATCGGCAAGCCTGTAAGGGCTTGAGTCTCCATCATCAATAATGGTAAAGAGCTCAGGGCTTTATGCCCCAATTATGTTTTTGCTTCTTTTTGATAAGAAAAAGAGGAGCTTTTGTTTCTTTTGGCTACAAAAGAAGTGCCATAAAAGTTTATAGATTTTCACAAAATCTTAAAACTTTTCCCAGACTGATCGATAAAGTTGTATGCAGTATTCTATCTATTATGCGAAATATTAGATAAATAATTATATCAAGCCCAGGTTGATTTTATTTATCTTGTTATTATAAGCTTATTTTTATAATTTTATCATTAGGTAAATAGAGATAAAAACTTAATACAAATTGGGAGAAACGGAATGGTTAAAAGTAGCTTGTTGGTGCTCTTATTCGTGTTTATTGCGATTTTAAAATCTGAAGAGTATAGCGGGGGTAGTGGTACAGAGGCTGACCCTTATCAAATTTCTACTCTGAATGATCTAAAAATTCTTTCAGAAACCTCGGAAGATTGGACTAAGTATTTTAAACAAACAGATGATATTGATGCTAGTGAAACTCAAAATTGGGATAATGGAAAAGGGTTTAATCCAATTGGTAAATTTCAAGGAGTTTACGATGGTGATAATCACAACATCACAGGACTTTATATAAAGAGAACAACTCAGTATGATGTTCGCATTGCTTTATTTGGAGTTATAGAAAATGCGGAAGTTTCAAATTTAGCCTTAGAAAATTTATTTGTTGAAGGATCCAATTCCGTTGGAGGTTTAGCTGGCACTATTCGTTACGGTTCCATAATTAAAAATTGCTCAACATCTGGTATTATAAAATCTTCCGATCACAACCCTTATGTTAATCAACTTTGTGGAGGGTTAGTTGCCTATCTTAAGGATAATTGTAAGGTTGAGAATTCCTCATCTAGTTGTGAGGTTGATGGTTGTAAATATGTTGGAAACCTCATTGGTTCTGTAACTCTAAACTGTTTAGTTTTAAATTCTTATGCAATAGGTTCTGTAGCTGGAAGTATTCAGGTCGGAGGTCTTGTTGGCGAATGTTGCTATAATAGCAAAATTGAAAATTGTTACAGTAGCGGTGTTGTGAGCGGAGATGAGCTTGTTGGAGGTTTAGTCGGAAGGTTAGAAAATTCTTTTGTTGAAAATTCTTACTGGGATAAAGAAACTTCAGGACAGACTACTTCAGCAGGTGGAGAGGGAAAAACTACAGAAGAGATGAAAGATATAAACACATATCAAAATTGGGATTTTTCAGATATTTGGAGTATCTCAGAAAATGAAAATAATGGCTATCCTATCCTTCTTTGGCAGAGTACAAACTCTACTATTGTTGAGGAAACTGTTCCAACTTCAACTGTTTTATTGCAAAACTACCCAAATCCTTTTAATCCTACAACTACCATTAAATTTTATAATGAAATAGATAGCAAGATTAAACTCTCTATTTACAATGCTAAGGGGGAGATTGTAAGTGAACTTATAAATGGTAAAGTATCAAAAGGTTTTCATACTGTTAAATTTGATGCATCTAGACTAAATAGTGGAGTTTATTATTACAGTTTAGAAACGGCAAATAAGATTTACAGCAAAAGCATGCTCCTTTTAAAGTAATAAGCAGATCTTTTATAATTATGATTATTTCCATTGAAATAGTTTTATATGAAAAGTATTCTTAGTAGAGAATGTTAAAAAAGGTCAGAGAATCAAGTAGGTGTTCAAAACTGTTCTCTTTGCTTGATTCTATCTATAATTTAGAACTATTTCAAAATGATTAAAAGGAGTATATATGAAAATCCAGATTTTAGGTACAGGTTGTGATAAATGTAATAAACTTTCCGAGCTAACCGAAAAAGCTGCTCAAGAGCTTGGTATAGAGTATCAACTTGAAAAAGTTACAGATTTTGGAGAGATTATGAATATGGGTGTTATGCTTACGCCCGCTTTAGCCATAGATGGAGAGGTTAAATTAAGTGGTTCTGTTCCATCTTTAGAAGAGATTAAAAACTATTTAAAGTAAGATTTCTATTTTTTTCCTACAGATTCTAATAGTTTAGAATCCGTAGGAGTTTATTAGATTAACTTTTTTCCAATAGATTTCAGTTAAACATACCTAAGTTCAATATAAGTAACTATCTTATATACAATTGTACCAATTAGTTTACCATTAAATGGTTTATTATACCATTTAATTTGTAGGTACAGATCTTCCGTTTGACCTTTATTAAGTTCTTAAATAAACAACATTTCTCCTCTTTTCAGTAGACCCTAAATAGTAAATTTATAAAAAAATAGTCACTATCTAGCAATAAGGGAAGCCCTCTAATTTGAACTATCTTTAACTATTGACTCCTACCTATATTCTGATTACCTTACTCTGTAGTTGGATAAGCAATAGGGATCACACAGTATGATTAAATTTAAATTAATTTTATTTCTTCTTATTTTAGCAACAATCTCCACCTTTTTTTCTTGTAGTGATAGTAGTAAAGGGAGTTCTTTAATTGTAGAACCCGAAGATTCTATTACCTACGATGACCCCAACACTTCTACTTTAAATCTTAGTTTAAGTAAAGAAGGGTCTAATATTTTATTAAAATGGGATTCTCTTAATATTGAAGGATTTCAGGAATATAAAGTTTCTAGATCATGGGAAGAGATCTCCTCTGGAGGCTACTCTCTATACACATCTTTTTTTAAAGGTTTCATAAGTTCTAAAGCTAGCTCCCATCCTTGAAGTTGTTGATAAAATTTAATTATTCCTTTAACT
>PDON01000008.1 GCA_002742935.1 Candidatus Cloacimonadota bacterium
TTCTAAGAAGAATATTAGTAGATAATGGCTTAGATACCTTATTTAAGTATATTTGAAAAATAGATAAGGTTCTTTCTGCTTGTGGATTTTAATGTTATATTTAAGTAGTTCTTTTATTAAGTTCCTTGTTGTTTTAATTTTAAGTACGCTTATGATTATCATCTTAGGTTACTTTTGGATTTTAGATAATGAATAAAAAAAGTTATTAAATACTTGTTAATAAAAAAAATAAATATTAAATTTATTAGACAGGTATCCAGGTTAATTGTGCAAAGAAATTTCTTGAAGATTATTGTAATTTTTATTATGTATGGCTTTTCTTGATATGAAACAATCTGTTCTTTTTACTTTTTTGTTGTAGTTATTCTTTCTTTGCAGGTAAATAATATTAAAATCTTATTTGTCTTATGTTGTTATTTTGAGTTATTATTAGGCCGGGGTGGTAAATAAATAGGAATAGGTCTTTATGGAAAATAATATGGAAAAGATAATAAAATTTATAAAAGAAACTTTTAAAACAAATGAATGTATTCATTTACATGAGCCAAGATTTATAGGAAATGAAAAAAAATATTTAAATGAATGTATTGATTCAACTTTTGTTTCAACCTTTGGGAAGTATCTTGATATGTTTGAAGAAAAGCTTGCTACCTATGTAGGAAGCAAGTATGCTGTTGCTACTGTAAATGGAACTTCAGCTCTTCATATGAGCTTAATGTTAGCTGGTATAGAGGAAGGTGATGAGGTTATAACTCAACCTATTACTTTTATTGCAACTTGTACTGCAATATCTTATTGTAGAGCGAAGCCTATTTTTTTAGATGTAGATTTAGACACTATGGGGCTAAGTCCGAGATCATTACAACAATTTTTAGATAAGAATTGTGAATTAAAAGATAATAAATGTATAAATAAAACAACTAATAAAATAATAAGAGCGTGTGTTCCTATGCATACTTTTGGGCATCCTTGTAAGATTGCTGAAATAAAGGATATTTGTGATGAATGGAATATTCTTTTGATTGAAGATAGTGCTGAAAGTTTGGGAAGTTTATATAATAAGAAACATACGGGGACTTTTGGTAAGTTAGGAGTTTTTTCATTTAATGGTAATAAAATTATTACTTCCGGAGGGGGAGGTGCAATAGTTACTGATGATGAAGTTTTAGTGAAAAAAGCTAGGCATATGATAAGAATGGCAAAAGTTCCACATCTTTATAGATCCATTCACGATGGGATAGGTTATAACTATAGAATGCCGAATATAAATGCTTCTTTAATCGTAGCTCAGATGGAGAACTTAGATAAACTATTAGAATCAAAGAGATCATTGGCAGAAAAATATAAAGATTTTTTCTCCTCTTTAGAAGTAGATTTTATGGTAGAACCAGAGAGAACAAGGTCAAACTACTGGCTTCAAGCAATAAAGTTTAAAAATAGAAGAGAAAGGGATGATTTTTTGGATTACTCTAATGCTCAAGGAGTAATGACAAGACCAGTGTGGAAACTAATTAGTGATTTGGAAATGTTTATATCATGTCAAAAAGATGATTTGAAAAATGCAAAGTATTTGGAGGAAAGAATAGCCAATATACCAAGTAATCCAATAATTTGAACTATGTATTTATACTAAAGAAAAAATTATTATTGTTTCATAGTGTTATTATAAAAAATAGCTATAATTTGTTTGTAAGCTTGATTTGATTTTTGTGTTCTATCGGTTCTATTTATAGTTAATTACAATAAAATAATTCTAGTTAGGAATCACGGTTTCAGTTTCTCTAATTACTGTATTAAGGCTAAGATTCTTTCATAACTATTGTGTACATATTTAAAGAGTAACCTAAAGTTTACCTATAACTGTTAGGTGATATATTTTGGGTTGTATTTTTAGCAGAAATAGATATTTAAATATTGTAAGAAGAGTTTAAGTATATGCTGAACTTTATTAGTAAGATTATTACCAGAGGTAGTAAAAGGAGTATCAAAGCAAAGAGGAATATACTTCTTTCTTTTGGAGTAAAATTTATAAGTATATTAATTGGATTTGTATATGTCCCATTAATTTTAGATTATTTAGATCCTGTAAGATATGGAATATGGCTTACATTAAGCTCTATAGTTGCTTGGTTCGGTTTCTTTGATGTTGGTCTCGGTAATGGTTTGAGAAATAATTTTGCTGAAGCAATTGCAGTCGGAAATTGTAGGCTTGCCAGGGAATATGTAAGTACAACCTATGCAATATTGGGTATGATTTCTATGGTTGCGGTTCTTATATTCTTGATTGTTAATCCCTTCTTGGATTGGTCTTCTATTCTAAATACAGAAAAAAGTTTGGGTAACGAGCTTTCTTTACTTGCTATAATTACATTTATATGTTTTTTGTTGAGGTTTGTTTTTAAATTGATAGGTCAGATTTTATTAGCAGATCAAAGAACTGCTATAAGTAATACCTTTGGACCTATTGGAAATTTAATAAATTTATTGTTGATTTTTTTGCTAACCTATATTTGTAAGGGATCTCTTCTTGTTTTAGGTACTCTTTTGAGTGTAACTCCGGTATTGGTTCTTTTTACGGCCTCTATATACTTTTTTAAGAAGGATTATAGAATGTATGCTCCAAGCCTTGAATTTGTTAATTTTGCCCATAAGAGTAAGCTATTGAGCTTGGGAGTTAAATTTTTTATAATACAGATTTCGGATATTGTTTTAATATCTTCTACTAATTTTATTTTAGCTAGGTTGTTTAATCATGAGAGTGTAACAGTTTATAATATTGCTATGAAGTACTTTAGTTTATTTATAATGGGTTTTACTGTTGTTCTTTCTCCAATTTGGTCAGCAGTAACAGAGGCTTTTGTTAAGGGTGATTTTAAGTGGGTAAAGAATACAATGTTTAAATTAAAGCTATTTGGTTTTGTTCTTCTGATTTTTGTTGTCTTAGCTCTACTTCTTTCTAATAAGTTTTATTTATTTTGGATAGGTGATTCAGTAGAAATTCCTTTTGTTGTATCTCTTTCCATATCTATTCAAACATCTATCTATCTTATTTTTGCCCCTTATGTTGCCTTTTTGAATGGAGTTAGTAAAATAAAGTTAAGCCTTATTGTTGTAATTTTTCAAACAATTTTATATATTCCTATGGCTATATATTTTGGTAAATTTCTTAATCTGGGTGTTTCTGGAGTCGTTTTTGCCGGAATAATTAGTGGTTTGCCTCTTAAGATAATACAGCCTATTCAATATCATAAAATTATAAATGGTAAGGCGGAAGGGATATGGAATGAATAGTAAAGAAGTTTATCCTCTAATAACAGTTGTTACTTTAACTAGAAATAGAGCTAATTTACTCAAAAGGGCAATTGGAACTGTTTTAAGTCAGAGCTACAAAAATATTGAATATATTATTGTAGACGGAGCTTCTACAGATAATACTGAAGAGGTTGTAAAATCTTTTGCTGATGATAGAATTAAGTATATAAAGCAAAGTGAAAATATATTAAGCGAGGCACAGGAACTTTTTATTAAAAACTCTAATGGTGATTATTTTGCTTTTTTAGATGATGATGATGAATATTTGACTGATAAACTTTTAAAAGAGTATGAGGCTATAAAGGATACAGATGAGAAAGTTGGTCTTGTTTATTGTTGGATGGATTATTATGACTCAAGTACTAATAAGCTTATAAAGGAGTATCATCCAAATCTTTCTGGAAATGTTTATTATGATCAAATAGAAAGACAATCTATTGGTGGGACTCCTACTCTATTAATTAAGAGAGAAGCCTTCATAAAAAGTGGAGGTTGGAATATGAAGCTTAAGTTTACTTGTGATTGGGAAATGCTTACTAGCTTTTCTCGTTTGTTTGATGTTGTTTGCTTACCTGAGGTTTTGGTTAAAGTTAATGTTAATCATGGCTTTCAAAGGCAAACAGAATTTTCACTTGCAAGAGAGAAGTATTTTAATATTATTGATCTTCATCTGTATTATCTAAAAGAGTTTTCTGATGGTTTTTCCAAATATCCTCACAAAAGGTTTTCTCATTTTTCTTCTATTGCCAGATGTTATTCTTATCTTAATGATTTTGGTAATTTTATTAAGTTTTCAAAGAAAGCTTTTGTGAGTGGTACTTTGATAGATAAATTTAGAAGTATACCTTATTTTTTCAAAAGACTTTTAAGATGTCTTTTCTGTAAAAAAAAGAATTGATTTTGGATAGACAACCTTTTTTCTAACAATTTTTATTCGAACAATCTTTCTTATACTCCTCTGGAGTTAAGTATCCTAAATTTCCATGCAACCTATTATTGTTGTACCAATTAACATAATCAGAAAATTCAATTTTAAGTCTTTCTAGAGAATCAAATACTCTATTAAGTACAAATTTTGTCTTTATAATTTTAAGTGTAGCTTCTGCAACAGCATTATCATAAGGAGATCCTTTCTTAATAAGTGATCTTTTAATCTTAAATTTATTTAAGATCTCTTCAATAAAACTATTCTTAAGTTCGATACCCCTATAAGTGTCGCTTGCTTTAAAATGTCATTCTCCATTTCAGCATAAGCAAATTTCTTCTTAAGTTCTTTTATTTCTATCTCTTCAGGTGTCAGATTAGCATTAAAAGAACCATTTGTATTTAAAGGCTTAGTCCATTTGTGTACAGTTGATCTAGCTACATTATATAGCTTAGCTATTTCTAATGGATTCCTACCACTATTAATTAAGCCAACAATTTGTCGTTTAAACTCATCTGTATAATGTTTCAAAGTTTAATCCTTATTAAATTCTTTAAACAATGTACGAATTTTTATTGTACTAAAGAAGATAACCTATCCAGTATGAATACTTCTCACTTATGACTTATGCTGGAGCTCACATTAGGATACTGTTTGCTTATTTAGTTATGGTCAATCTAAAAGAAGATTTTACTGATTATTATGTAAATATTCTTGTTTTAAAAGATGCTTCGAGAATCAATGTTATAGATCAAGGTGGAAATCTGGATAAGTTTATAGATGAAGTTGAAAAGTTATCTCAGTTTTTAAATATTCCTATTTGGAGTAGTTTTTAGAGAAAAGTTACAGTAATTAGTCCATTTTTCATTGAATTTTTCAGTATATTTCGACTAGTAATTTTACTTTTCTTCACTATGTTTTTTATATATAATATTTTAATATTAAGCTTGGGATTGTTGGAGGTTTTAGTTAATCTTTCGTAATTATAAAGATTTACATCTTTTTAGTTACGATTTTTTAGCGTTCAATATAAAAAGCTATTTTAAACAAATATATTTTAAGGGAGGTTTTCCTATGTTTAAAAGGTTCTTATTTATGGTCTTGTCTCTATTATTAATGGGAGTATTTTTTATCTCCTGCAGTAATAGTAGTACTGAATCTTCAAATGAAGCTCCGGTAATTACCATTCTCTCTCCGTCAGATAGTAGTTCTCTGACTATTGGTTATACGGTTTTGGTAAAAATATCAATTCAAGATGATGGTAAAATTGAAAAGGGGGATTTATACTTAGATGATCAACCTTTAACAAGCTTTACAGCTTCTGATTATGAGTATAATTGGAGTATATCTACGGATTTGAGTATTGGAGAACACTTTTTAAGAGCTTTTGTTAGAGATTCTGAAGGTTTGACAGATAGTTCGGAGATTGGGGTTGTTCTCAATAATTTTGCCGTTAACGATAAAATGGTTTTGGTCGAAGGTGGTCAATTTCAAATGGGGGACTATTTTGATAAAGGTTATGACGATGAAACTCCTGTTCACAGTGTTGAGCTAAACTCCTTTTTTATGGGAAAACATGAGGTAACTCAAGATGAGTACTCCTCTTTAATGAATAGCAACCCTTCAAATTTTCTTGGAGATAATAGACCTGTTGAAAAAGTAAGTTGGTATGAGGCTATTGAGTATTGTAATAAACTTAGCGAGCTTGAAGGTTTTGATAAGTGCTATAGCGGTAGTGGGGATGATATAGTTTGTGATTTTAGAAAAAATGGTTATAGATTACCAACTGAAGCGGAATGGGAGTATGCTGCAAGAGGTGGTATTCATTATGTAGATAGTTTAAGCTATTCAGGGTGTAATAAAAAGAGTGAACTTGAGCAGTATAGCTGGTATTACTCAACTTCTAATGGTAAAACTCGCCACGTAGAGAGTAAATTACCAAACCAATTAGGTCTTTATGATATGAGTGGAAATGTTTGGGAGTGGTGTTGGGATTGGTATAATGGTACCTATTATAGCTATATTCCAATTGTAAACCCCGAAGGTCCTCTCTCCGGTTCTTGTCGTGTGATTCGTGGTGGAAGTTGGCACGATAAAGCTAAATCTTGCAGAGTTGCTGATCGTAATCTTTTCTATCCTAGTGATGCCATTAATACTCTAGGATTTCGTGTTGTTAGATCCGCGGTTCAATAGTTACTTTTAACAACCTCTCCGTCAATTTCGTTGACGGAGAGGTTGTTACCTTACGATTTTTTAAATCAATTTACCAAATCAACAGCATTGGAAAAAGATCTCCTCCCACATTCCGTCTCCAGCCTCTGGTCTTCTACCTTCCTTCAAAAGATCAGACTGGCTAGAAACGAGTAGTACAAGAAATTGATTTTTTATGGGATAGGAGCCTAGTAAACCTAGGTGACTTGAGTATAAAAATCGATGACGCAGTAATGTAAAGCTTATCGGAAGTCTGAGGAAAAATTTTAAGATTCTTGTCAAAATCTATAAACCTTTTCATGGCACTTCTTTTGTAACCAAAAGAAACAAAATTTCTTCTTTTTCTTATCAAAAAGAAGCAAAAACATAATTGGGGCATGAAGCCCTGAGCTCTTTACCATTATCTATGATGGAAGCTCAAGCCTTTACAGGCTTGCCGATTCCACCGCTATATCGGAAATTTTTATTTGGAATGGGGTATTAATTGTTTCCGAATAGAGGATACATCGGTAATGGAGGTTTGCTTCACATCCTTCTTTTATAATATACCAGCTTTAGCAATTATGATAAAATTAACTAGTATGGATAACTTACCATTATTAGGACTCTGTACCCTGAGGTTATTCGAAGGATACAATTGTGTCCATAATCTTCCGTCTCCCGCCTCCCACCTTCCCCAAAAACTCAGACTGGCTATAAGCGAGTAGTACAAGGAATTGATTTTTTATGGGATAGGAGCCTAGTAAACCTAGGTGACTTGAGCATAAAAAATCGATGACGCAGTAATACGAAGTTTATCGCCAGTCTGAAGGTTTAGAGATCTATAGTTTGATCTATAAATTTCAACTTCTCTACCTTACTCAAACTATTTACACCATCTCTATTTTCAACTTTATCGGAAACAATTGTAATCCCGTTTTCTTCTGTTATAGTGTATTCCTCAGAAAGCCCTGAAAAGATAACAGTATTTACCCCTTTATTACCTTTTATACTATTATTGAGTTCATTTACCGTAACTGTATTGTTATTACTACCCAAAAGAGTGATATCTCTTAGATACCTTGAATGGTGGGTGTATGGTTTTGAAGCATCAAACTTTAATGAGAAGTTTCCATTTAAAGAGGAATCTATTCTAGCATTGTAAGTTAGATATGGGTGGAAAAACTTATTATCCATTAGAGCATAACCCATGGGATCATCTATCTCCATATCCTCTCTGGTTTTTCCTACATAAAATCCCCACATTCCATTTGTTTCATTTTCGGTAAAAGCACCCCAAAGACCATAGTAAGCATCAACTACAGAAGCTAGATACTCTTGGGTTAAGCTGTTTTCCGCTGTTAGTTCCTGTATCCACTGCTCTTGACCTATACCCCATAAGTTGTTTGATAATGCGTTTTCCTGTGCAGCTCTTATCTCTGCTTGATATAGAGGCAGTGCTCCGGGTAGAGTGTTTGGACCATCAACACCTATACCATTATCGTGAACAAAGTGTAGAATCTCCTCAAAAGATGCATCTCTATGATCATAATCTTGGTTCATATACCATTCTCCACCCTCAACTTGAATCTCATTTTTGTAGAGAGGTTGACCCGTAACCTGATCAGAGATAGGGTTAGTTCCATCATCTTGACCATTTAGAAGGCATAGAAGAGCATTATTTTCAGCCATTTGGTTGGCAACTTCGGATTTGTCCGAGCCATATTGAGATCCAGGATAGTTGGTTAAATAAAACTCCAAAATACTTCTACATCTTACTATTTGTTCATCTGTAATTTCAGATTGTGCAACAATATCTATTTTTCCTCCGTTTGGAGTAACCACTTTTGTATAACGATTAAAGTTTGATGTATAGAGGGAGCCAAGCTCAGAGGGTATGATATTTTCTATACCCAGTTCCTCGTTTGCTACTCCGCCACCACCTGGAGATGTCGGAGAGCTATTATCTTTGCTACAGGAGATAACTCCTATTGAACTAAAAATAAGAACACCCAATAATATTATTGCTTTTTTCACAAATTTACTCCTTATCTTTGGTCTTTATAAATATTTTCTATATGGTTTTACGGAGTGGTTTTTCTTTTGTTCAAAATAAACACTATCTAGAGGGACCCTATTTCAGCAAATTCTAAACAGTTAGCTCTTTGAAGGAATGTATAGTTATGGGTTTAATAAGTAAATAATATTTTCTCTGTTTAATTGTTAGAAGGGTAGGATATGAAGCCTCATAAAACTAAATCCTATTAACAGTTTACTTTACATTAAAAAAATCTTATTTTCTATTCTATAAAATTATGGTTGTTAACAATACCAAGCTCTAAACTAAAAATAGATGATTTTAATAGGAGATACCGTGAAATATTTTAAGAATGAGAATCTTTACCTTTTTTTGATGATAGCTTCAATATATATCCTCTTTTCAAATGGAAGAATAACTACATCTATGGATGTTGATGTTTTAAACTATGCAAAAGATTTTTATGAAACTGGAAGTTTTGGTTCCGATAAAGCTTTGGCAAGCGGTATTGTCTTTAGTCCTTATACAGAAAAGTTTTACCCTATGGAGGGTTTTGGTGTTGTTCTCCCTTATACTTTAAGCTATGGGTTTTCAAAAATATTTGGGATAGATTCCATCTTTCCGGTTTATATGACAAATCAAATTTTATCAGCCCTATCTGTACTTTTTCTGTTTATGACGCTAAAGCTTCTCACCTGTAGAAAGAAATCTTTATTCCTGAGTTTAACTTATGCTCTGGCAACTCCAATCTTTGTTCATTCAAAGTATCTTCTCCCGGAGCCTGTTACAATGGTGATGTTTTCGGGAGCTTTCTATTTCTACTTCAAATATTTTATCCAAAGTAAAAAAAATATAGATCTGTTTTTTTCACTCCTCTTTGGATCTTTTTCTCTAATATGCAGACCGGATTCTCCAATCTTTGTTGGTCTCTTCTCATTACTAATACTCGTTAAACTAATAAAAGAGAGGAGTAGTAAAAGTAGTTATATCTTCTCAATCTCCGGATTGGTTATAGGTGTTGCAATCTTTTCAATTGTAAACTACTCAAAATTTGGATCTACTATTGAGACAGGCTATACCCTTACAAGAGATGCCCAGAGTGAAGCTATATTAAAGAAGATAGAATCCTTTTCTAAAAAGAGGGATACCGTTTATAAAGAGTTGGAGAAGTTATTCAACAAGGATAAAGAATCAGAAGCAACCAAACTTAAATATGCAGAGTATCAAGATATTGAGTACGCCTTAAAAACCCAAGATAAATTTTTTAAAGATATTGAAAGGATGAAAAAAGAGCATGGGTCAACTCCAAATACTATAGAAAAAAATAGTGTTGGAGATTTTTTATACGGTATTGTTCTTTCTACAATCTATCCAAACAGATCTATCTTTTTCCTTTCACCTGTACTACTCCTTTTAATACCTTTAGGATTCTCATTTTTCAGAAAGTATAGGGTTGAATCTATTGGGATTCTTACCATAATGGCTTTCTATCTCTCCCTATACTCGCTTAGAGCTCCATTGAGTTATGCGGGTTCAGCAGCTTGGGGAGTTAGATATCTATTGCCGATGTACCCTCTTATGTTTATTATGTTGTCGGGAAAAATTCCGGAGAGGTTATCGGCTAATCATCTGTATAAAAGAGTGATATACTTACTATTCGCTGTTTCTATAATTTTCCAGATCATTGGCTCCAGTGTAAACTATCAATCTGTTCAGATGCCTTTGGAGTATGCTTGTAAACAGAAGTTTGGGACAGATGATATGAAGTGGGCGAGGGAGAGTAGAAAAGAGCTTATGACAACCTATAGAGCTTCCCTTTTAAGGAATAATCTCTCAATTATTAGTGGTAAGCCTCCCATTGTTTTAGAATCCTTTTTAGGTAAAGATATATATAAGAGAATAGAGAAGAGCGGACAGATTCCGGGAGGTGTTAACGATTGGTTCTTCAAGAAAACCCTTTTTGATAAGGATGGAGACAGATCTTCAAACAACTCTCTCTTTATCCTTCTATTTTTTATCTTAACGGGATTATTTCTCTTTTCAGTATACAATCTCTATAATCTTTTTTTTAATAAGATTGAATCTCGTGTTGAAAAGAGTGTAAAATAACTCTATATTGATATTTTCCGGTATTATCTTTCTTGGAGATATTGGAGCTTAGGGTATTTATTTTGGAGAGTAGGTGAAATCTTTTAATATATGTGCATATATTTCCGGTTCAGGATCAAATTTAAAGGCAATTTTAAAAAGTATTGAATTGGGGAAAATAAACTCCAGAGTTGTTGCTGTTATCAGTAGTAAAAAGGATGCTAAAGGTTTGGAGTATCCTAAATCTTTGGGTATTGAGACAGCTTATATAAATAGAAAAGAGATGGGGATTAGTGGAACTGATTTTGCCTTAAAACAGATCTCTCTTTTAAAGAAGCACAAGGTGGATCTAATCGTTTTAGCGGGATATATGAAAAAGATATCTCCAAAGGTTTTGGAAAGTTTTGAGGGTAGGATAATAAACATTCATCCTGCACTGCTTCCAAACTATGGTGGCAAGGGTATGTACGGTATGAATGTTCACAATAAGGTGTTTGAAAATGGAGAGAAGGTCTCCGGAGCTACTATCCACTATGTGAACGATAAGTATGATGATGGTGATATTATTTTGAGTAGATCTGTAGATATCTCTAATGCTAAATCTCCCGAAGAGATACAGAAAACCGTTCTTAAAATAGAGCATATACTCTATAGCGATGCTATCAAAAAGTTGGAAAATAATGGTTAAAAAGATTTTAAAATATTTTGGATTGTATAAAGAGAAGAGGGTTGAAGATCCATCTGTTAAGGGTAAGCCCGTGGGTGATCTTCTCTCAGCTATTGATCCTAATTTTAAACCAAAACCGCCTCCTTCTGTTATTGATAAAATAAGAGAGAAGGATAGCAGTTTATCAAAGAGTAACTCCAATAGGGGAGATAATAGGGGAGATGGTGGTAACTTTTATAGAAACAGACCTGTTACCGTAAATGATCTTCCACAGCTTACCGATAAGGTCGATTCCTTAAAATCTATAATGGAGGAGAAGGAGCTAATAAAGGATCTGGTTAAATATCAAAAAGAGATTGTGGAGAAGAAGGGGAGTATTGAGGAGAAAAGGGTAGTTGATGAGATGGAACTTATTGACAGCTTTTTTAAAAATGCAAAGGTGAGTTTTACGGATAAAGAGTTTAATGAGAGAAAAAGAGAGATCTTAAAGTTTTTGAGAGATTTAAAAAATAAGTAGATAGATTGGAGAGTTACTGTGGATATAGTTAAGATTAAGAGGGCAATACTTTCGGTTTCCGATAAAGAGGGTATAGTTGATTTAGCCAAGTTTTTATATGAAAATAGTGTGGAGCTTTTTTCAACCGGTGGAACTTTTAATAAGATTAAAGATGCCGGAATAGCCGTTAAAGAGGTTAATGAGATAACTAAATTTCCTGAAATTATGGATGGAAGAGTTAAAACCCTAAACCCTTTCGTTCATGGAGGGATCTTAGCTCTAAGGGATAATGAGGAGCATGTTAAAACTGCTAAGGAGCATAATATAGAGTTTATAGACCTTTTGGTTGTAAACCTTTACCCTTTTGAATCTACTATAGCCAAAAAAGATGTTAGTTTAGAGGATGTTATTGAAAATATTGATATTGGCGGACCTACAATGCTTAGATCCTCTGCAAAAAACTATAAGTTTGTTACCATTGTAACCGATCCAGGTGACTACTCTAAGCTTAAAGATGAGATCTCTTCAAAGGGTGGAACTTCACTCGAGTTTAGAGAGGATTTAGCTTTAAAAGTTTTTAGAAGAACAAGTGAATACGATAGTACAATCTCTGACTATTTAGAAAAAAGACTTAGAGAGAGAGAGAATAAAACTATCTTTTTGAGAGATGGAGAGGTGCTTAGGTATGGTGAAAATTCTCACCAAAAGGCAAGCTTGTTTAAAAACCGTTGTCAAGATGGTGTTTTAGCAACAGCTGAACTTATTCACGGTAAAGAGATGTCTTATAACAACTATCTGGACGCTCAAGGTGCTATTGATACTCTCATATCATTTAAGAAGCCTACGGCTGTTGTTGTAAAGCATAATAACCCTTGTGGTGTAGGATCTTCCAATAGTTTGAGAAAAGCTTTAGAGCTTGCTTGGTATGGTGATCCTATCTCGGCTATGGGCTCTGTTTTGGCGTTCAACAGAGAGTTTGATATGGAAACTCTAAAGTTTATTAAAGGAAAAGAGACAAACCACTACTCATTTCAAGTTGTCGATGGGGAGCTTGTAAAAGAGGTGATAAAGGTTGGCGGTAAATTTGTTGAGGTTATCATTGCACCTTCATTTTCAGATGAAGCTTTAGCTTATCTAACTAAAAAGAAAAATAGTAAAAATATTAGATTATTACAGGTAGATATTGATAAAACGATAGCTTCAAAATCTAAACAGGTTAGACAGATTGATGGTGGTTACCTCTATCAAGACTCTGATATTTGGCTTTATAAGGATCTTGAGTGTGTAACTGAGAAAAAGTTTGATGATGATATGATTGATCTGGCTAAGTTTTCTATGAGCTGTTGTAAAGAGACTAAATCTAATGCTATAACTATTGCTCGTAAGTTGGATGATGGTAGTTTTCAACTTTTAGGTATGGGTGCAGGTCAGCCAAACAGGGTTGATTCAATGAGAAAACTTGCAGTTACTAAAGCTGAGGAGAACCTAAAACTCGAATATAAAGATCTTGACTTAGATATTAGTTTTGAGCAATATTTCAAGAATGAGATGGAAAAGTGCGTAATGGCAAGTGATGCTTTTTTCCCATTTGATGATACGGTTAGAACCGCTGCTACTTTCAATATTAAGTATATTATTCAGCCGGGTGGTTCTATGAAGGATCAAGATTCTATTGATGCTTGTAATGAACTCGGTATGGGTATGATATTTTCAAAAAACAGGCATTTTAAGCACTAGATTCATGAAAGTTTGAAACTTTAATTAAAATTGTTGAGTTTAAGGGTTTGTTTATAAAAAATTTATGTCGACATTAAATTTTATGGCTAGGAGTTATAATGGGTTTATTCTCATTTTTAAATATTTTTTCAAATGATATAGCTATAGATCTTGGAACAGCCAATACTCTTATCTGGGTAAAAAGTAGAGGTATTGTGGTTGAGGAGCCTTCAGTTGTAACTTGGGATAATAGATTAAAAAAGGTTATTGCTATAGGTAGAGAAGCTAGGAGTATGGAGGGTAAAACTCCGGGTGAGATTAGAACAATAAGACCAATGAGAGATGGTGTTATTGATGATGATGAGATTGCTGAAGAGATGATAAGGCAGTTTATCAGACTTGTAAAAAATCGTACTCTAGCCGGTAGACCTAAAATGGTTGTTTGTGTTCCTTCAGGGGTTACAAAATCTGAAAAGAGAATTATTAGATCAGCCGCTGAGAATGCCGGAGCCAGAGAGGTTAATCTTGTTTCAGAGCCAATGGCAGCTGCTTTGGGTGTCGGTCTTCCGGTAGATCAGAGTGAAGGATCTATGGTTGTTGATATTGGTGGTGGTACTACGGAAATTGCTGTAATATCTCTTTCGGGTATTGTGTCGGAAAACTCCATCAGAACAGCTGGAGAGAAGATGAACAATGCTATTATGGAGTTTATGAGATCTGAACATAAACTTTCTATTGGAGCTAAAACTGCAGAGCAGATAAAGATTCAGATTGGTTCTGCTATCGAGCTCAAACAAGAGGATAGTATGACTATTAAGGGTAAGGATCTTATTGGTGGCCTGCCAAAAGAGATGGTGGTTCACTCTGAAGAGGTTAGAAAAACTTTAGAGCCGGTTATAAATCAAATTGTTCAGGCGGTAAGATCCGCTTTAGAGAAAACACCTGCTGAGCTTGCCTCCGATATTAAGGATAGAGGTATTGTTCTTACCGGAGGTGGTGCATTGCTTAGAGGATTGGATGAAAAACTTAGAAATGAAACAAACCTTCCGGTTAGTTTGGCAGATGATCCTCTTACCTGTGTTGTTAGAGGAACCGGCAAGATTATTGAGGATATGAATAGATACTATAAAGTTCTTCTTAACGATTAGCTTATAGTGTATAGATAGATCTATATATTTTTTCAACAAATTAAGGGTAGGTGTAAAATCTACCCTTTTTTGCATCAAATTAAAAATATACCTATATTGTTGTAGTGTGAATCTATTTTAGGAATCCCTTATGAAAAAGCTAGGATTAGGAATACAAGATATATCAAAACTAAAGGAAAACAACTATGTTTATGTTGATAAAACAGAACTTATCCATAAACTTATTACAAGTGGATCCTACTATTTCCTTTCTAGACCTAGAAGGTTTGGGAAATCACTTTTAGTAAATACTATGGAAAAAATTTTTAAGGGAGATAAGGAACTATTTAAAGATACTTGGATTTATGATAAGTGGAATTTTGATGAAAACTATCCTGTTATTAAAATCAATTTTGCAGAAATTGGGCTTGAAGAGTTAGATCTTGGTAAAGCTCTTGATAGAGTTCTTACAAATATTGGAAAAAGCTATAATATTATACTTGAGGAGAAAACTTACTCATTAAAGTTTCGAGAGCTTATAGAGAAAATGAGTAAAGAGAATCCTGTTGCTATTTTGATAGATGAATATGATAAACCTATTATAGATTATATTGAATCTTCCAAAAGAGAAAAGGCTGAAGAGAATAGAGATATTTTAAGAGCTTTTTATTCAATTGTTAAAGGTAGTGATAAATATATTAAACTGTTTTTTATGACAGGGATTTCAAAATTTAGCAAGGTATCACTATTTAGTGAACTAAATAATTTAACAGATATTACCTTTAATGATAAATATATTAATATTACCGGATATACAAAAAGCGAAATTGAGGTTAACTACTTCCACTATTTAGAGGTTTTAGAAAAGAAGTTTAAATATGATAGAGAAACTCTATTTGATAAAATCAAGTTATGGTATGACGGCTATTCTTGGAACGGTGAAGATTTTGTTTATAACCCTTACTCTCTCTTAAGTTTTTTTAATAATAACAAATTTAATAACTATTGGTTTCAAAGTGGAACTCCAAGATTTTTAACAAAGCTTATCAGAGAAAAAGATGTCGATATTATTAAATATGAAAACTCTTTTGAGGTGGACTCCAATGTATTTGATTCCTACGATATAGATAATATAGATAGTTCTATAATCCTTTTTCAAGCCGGATATTTAACTATAAAAGGTGTAACCGTAGATCCTGAATATGGTTCAGAGACATATAGATTGGCTTACCCAAATAAAGAGGTTAAAGATAGTTTCTATAGCCACTTAGCAGGAGAGTTTACAGGGTTAGAGAAAACATCATTTTTTGAGATTATAAAGAAGCTTAATAACAATCTTGAAAACAATCTTTTCGATAAATTTATAATGGATATTCAAGCTATCTATTCAAACATTCCTCAACCAATTTTTATTGGTGAAAGGGAGAGTTACTACCATACGGTAATCTTTATTATCTTAAAGCTTATGAAAGCCAATATTATTGAAGCGGAAAGAATGACAAACTATGGTAGGGTTGATGCTGTTATAGAGACAAAGAGTTATATATATGTAGTAGAGTTTAAGATGAACTCCGTTGATGAAGCTTTGAAACAGATAAAAGAGAAGAAATATTATCAACCTTATCTAAATGATGGTAGAGAAGTTATCTGTGTTGGTGTGGCTTTTAGTAAAGAGGAGAGGAATATTAAAGAGTATAAGACCGTTGATGTAGAGGAGTTGTTGGGCGGCTTAGAAGAGTGAGGGATCTTCTATTTATAAAAAAAGCCATAAACTTATAACTAAAATTTTATGGCTTTTTTAGTAGATCAAAAATTTATAACTCTCTAAGAAAGTTCCTCTATAATTTGAGCAGTGATATTTGCAAGATCTTCTTCGCTAGGAATGTATTTCTGTTTAAACTCTTTAACAACATTTATCTTAGCATCTTTAAGATACTCACTTACTTTAGGAATACTCTCGCAACCCCAACCATATGAACCAAAAGAGATACCCTTCCTCTTTGTAGGAGCTAAACCTTTTAAATATGTTAAAAATGAGGCAACAGTAGGCATAATATTTTTGTTCAAAGTTGGAGATCCTACACAGATATATTCTGCATCCATAACCTCAGTCATAATATCAGAGATGTGGTTTTCACTAACTCTTAACATTCTAATATCGTAATCCTTCTCTTCAAAACCTTCTCTGATTGCCTGTCCCATCTTTTCTGTGGATTTCCACATAGTATCATATATAATGAGAGCTTTTTTTCTTGTTTGGTTAGATGCCCATTCTCCATAAGATTCAATAATCTTATCAACATGGTCTCTCCATATAATACCATGACTATTGGCTATTATCTCAATATCAAGAGTTTTTACTATCTCTAAAACTTTTAAAACTTGAGAAGAGAATGGCAGAACAATATTTGCATAATATTTTCTTGCTTCCTCTAAAATAGTATCTAAAGGATATTGATCGTCAAATCTTTCAGAACTTGAAAGGTGTTGACCAAAAGCATCATTTGAGAAAAGAATCTTCTCTTCCGGCATATATAAAACCATATTATCAGGCCAATGTACCATTGGTGTTAAAACAAAGTTTAAAGATCTCTTACCAAGAGAAACTGAATCTCCCGATTTAACCGGTTGAAAGTTCCAGTCTTGTTTATAATGCTCTTTTAAGCCTTTAACTCCGTTTGGTGAGGTAAACACTTTCATGTCAGGGTTGTACTTAATAATATCTTCCATAGCACCGGAGTGATCCATTTCAACATGGTTACAAACTAAGTAATCAATTTTTGATGGATCAATAATTGATTTTATTCTACCTAACATTTCAGAAGAAAGCTCTTTTTTTACAGTATCAACCAAAGTTATTTTTTCATCAATTATGAGGTAAGCATTATATGTAGTGCCCCTCTGTGTCAAATATCCGTGAAAATTTCTAACATTCCAATCTACCGCTCCGACCCAGTAGATACCCTTTTTTACTTCAGTTCCCTTCATTCAGTCTCCTATTAAATAAGTTGGAGTAGCAACAGCTTGCTACTCCAAACTTTTTTTAATCCTCGTAAGGCTCAAAGTCCTCTTTACTTACTCCACAGAGTGGACAAACCCAATCCTCAGGAATATCTTCAAAAGCTGTTCCCGGCTCAATTCCACCATCAGGATCGCCTTCTGCAGGATCATAAACGTAACCACAAGGTATACATACATATTTTTTCATCTTTGGATTCCTTTCCAATTTAATTTTTTATTTTAGAACTAATCAAATAGTTGATAAGTTCCTCCGAATTTAGTTTTATCTGCAATCTTTTTTTATGATTTTGATTCTGTTAATGAATTAAAATCAGTTTTTTTTGAGTCTAAACATAGATTCTTTTAATGAGATCTCTATTTTACTCTTCATTAGGATCAACAAAAGTTCTGTTACCCAGCTCTTTGTTTATAACAAAAAGAGAGTGCGGATGATCTTTTACCATCTCTATTTGGGAAACTATCTCTGAAACAGTTGCTTCCTCTTCAACTTGTTCAGATATGAACCACTGTAGAAAGTTTACTGTTGCATGATCTTTTTCATTTATGGCAATATCTGTAAGCTCATTAACAGATGCTGAAATCTCCCTTTCATGATCCAAAGTTTCTTCAAAAACATTCAAAATAGATTCCCATTCACTCTTTGGCTTATCTATAGACTCTAAAATAACTCTTCCACCTCTATCGTTTATGTAGCTGAAAAGCTTCATAGCATGAGAGATCTCCTCTTGATATTGTACAAACATCCACTTTGCAAAACCGTCAAAATTTTGGTCTGCACAATAAGCAGACATAGAGAGATAAAGATTTGCTGAAAACATCTCTTTATTCATCTGCTTATTTAGGGCTTTTTCTACTTTTTCTGTAATCATAAATTCTCCTTTTTTCAATATTGTAAATATATTCTCAATAACTAAAGTATGAGAACAACCAGTTTGTTTATCTCTTGCATAAAAGTAGTAAACTTAAAGAAGAGAGAACAATTTTGGAGTGGATTGTAATCTAAAAGGGGTTTCATAACAGAAAGCCATTATACATTTAATCCCCCCTATAATATAATAAAGATCTAAGATTAAATCCACCTTTACATTACCAAAATATTTTCAAAGTGAATTGCTTTCTCTTTTTACCTTTTTTAGGAAAAGTACACAGAGGATAAGATTTTTTCTAAATTCTTTATTAATTTATTTATTTCTTGACAAGATAAAGTAATAATCTTATATTCTTCTCGTTCTTTAGGAACATGCCTTCTTAGCTCAGTCGGTAGAGCAAGGGACTGAAAATCCCTGTGTCCGTGGTTCAATTCCGCGAGAAGGCACTAAAAGGGGGCGTAAATCGCCCCCTTTTTATTTCTATTTTTACTCTTTTATGAAAAAAGTTATTTTTTTAATCAATATTATTCAATACTCTTAAATTACAACTTGTTTGTTGATAGTAATATTTGCTAAAATAATATATTATTAAAAGGAGATCTCATGATATATGATGTTGTTATTTTGGGTGGTGGACCCGGTGGATATGTTGCAGGAATAAGAGCTGCACAATATGGATTAAGTGTTGCAATTATTGAGAAAGATAAGGTTGGCGGAACCTGTTTAAACAGGGGGTGTATTCCTACAAAAGCTATGCTAAGTAGTGCTGAACTTATCCACAAGATGAGGCATAAAGAGGAGTTTGCCATTGTATCTGAAAATGATATGGATATCAAGATAGATATGGTAAAACTTATTGAAAGAAAGAATAGGATTGTAGATGAACTTGTTGGCGGTATTGAGAAGCTTTGTAAGGGTAGAAAGATTGAAATTTTTAGCTCCCACGGAGTTTTAGAGTCTAAAAACAGTGTAAAGTTGAGTGATGGTTCTCTTGTTGAGGGTAAAAATATTATCCTTGCAACAGGTTCAGAGCCTCTCAATCTTCCATTCCTAAATATTGACGGTAAAAATGTAATTACCAGTAATGAAGCTCTTAATTTAGAGAGTTTACCCAAAAATATCCTTGTAATTGGTGGTGGTGTAGTTGGTGTTGAGTTTGCCTCAATGTTCAAAGATTTTGGTTCGTCCGTTACTATAGTTGAGATGATGAAATATTTAGTTCCCGTAGAGGATAACCAAGTTTCCAGAACTCTTCAAACATCATTTAAGAAGAGAGGTATAAGTTTAAAGCTTAAAACAAAGGTTGAAAAGGTAGATATAGTAAAAGATGGCGAGGTAGAGGTTAGTTTCTCTGACGGAACTAAAGAGGTTTATGATAAGGTTCTGGCTGCTCTGGGTAGATCTGTTAATACAAAGGATCTCGGATATATTGAGAATGGTGTTGAGCTTGATGAGAGAGGTTTTGTAAAGATTGATGATGCTATGAAGACAAGTGTAGATAATATCTATGCTATTGGAGATATTACCGGTAAAATGCTTCTAGCTCATACCGCATCAACCCAAGGTCTTGCAGCTATTGGAGATATTGTAGGTAAGCCGGTTAAAGTGGATTACGATTCCATGCCTTCTGCTGTTTTTACAACTCCGGAGATCTCATCCGTTGGTAAGCGTGAAAATGAGCTCAAAGCTGATAAAGTTCCATATAAGGTTTCAAGATTTAGCTTTGCCGCTATTGGAAAAGCTAAAGCTATGGGTGAAGAGGAGGGCTTTGTTAAGCTGTTAACAGATCCGGAAGGGGAGAAGATTTTAGGAGCTCACATTATTGGAGCCCACGCTTCTGATCTTTTAAGTGAGTATACTCTGGTTAAAAATAGTAACCTAGCAATAGATGTTATAACAAACACTGTACATTCCCACCCAACTTTAAGTGAAGCTGTACATGAAGCTACAGAGGGTATTCATAAGATGTCTATCCACTCTATGTAAGAGCTTTAATTTGTTCATCAATATAGGCAGGGAAACCTGCCTATATCTATTTTGTAGATCTTACTTAACTTCATAAATATTTATAGAGCCATCCTCATCTCTTGTTATAATCTCATCTCCTCTGTTTAAGATAGTTTCATTTTCGGGAGTTAATTCGCTTTTAGCTTTACCAATAAGTTCTCCATTTTCAAATATATCGTAGCTTGGAATCTCTTTTCTCTTTGTGTCAATAGAGCTTTCAACCCATAGTTTACCACTTTTAGAAACAAATAGGAATTTAATAGCATCTTTAAATTTTGCTGTATGTCTAATCTCTTTTCCGTTAATAAAGACAGTTTTATCCTCATTAGCTTTTTCGATCTCTTTTTTTGTGTATCTTATTTTTCTATAATTCCTGTTTATTTCCTCTACTTTTTCTCCATCGCTATTCAATACATCAATAATGTATTTGTCTGTAGATGGTTTTGCTAGATATATAAGTTGTTTTTTATTATCTGTAGCAAATTTAAAACCACCACTAAACATGTTATATCCACCCTTATCCTCTAATTTTATTTTTCTAGAGAAAATTTTTTTTATGGGATTCAACTTTAAGTCATACAGATAGACAATATTTTTCTTACTCATTCCCTCCTCATCTATGGTTATTATTAAGCTGGATCCAATATATTTATCTTTGCATATTTTAACTGTTGTAGGGAGTTTTCCATTCTCAAAATTAATATCTTTCACAAAATCACCTTTTGGGGTAAATTTTATAATTTTTCTATTTCCCGATGCCGGTACAAATATTGTATCATTAACACCTAAAAAGAATCCGTTAAAATATTGGATTTCTCCGGGACCTTTTCCTCTGCCAAGAAAACTTTTTATATGTTTCCCATTTTTATCAATAATCTCCAATTTCTTTGAGATGTCATTATATAAAATGAGATCCCCTTTAGAGTTTCTTTGAATAGTATGAGGCTCAATCTCTCCTAAAGTAATATTTCCAATCTCAATTGTACTCGGGAATGAGCAAATTTTTTCTGCTTTTAGAGACTCTATCCTTTCCTTGGGTAGGTTTTTATTTTGGTGTTTTTTGATCTTACCCTCCTCTGCACTTAAAGAGATCATTATTGTTAAAAGAAACAATAGTACCCATTTCATAAATTTTTCTCCTTTTTAAATTACCTACTTAACTTCATAAATATTTATAGAACCATCTTCATCTCTTGTTACAATCTCGCCTCCTCTGTTTAAAATAGTTTCATTTTCAGGAACTAACTCTTTTTTTACTTTTGTTATAAGTTTTCCATTTTCAAATACATCATAGCTTGGAATCTCTTTTCTCTTTGTATCAATAGAGTTTTCAACCCACAGTTTTCCACTTTTAGAAACAAATATATTTTTAATTGCCGGTTTAAATCTAGCAGTATTCTTTATTATTTCTCCATTAATGATAACCTTAGTTTCTTTATTGATTTTTTCAATCTCCTCTTTTGTATATTTTATCCTTATATAGTTTCTATTGATCTCTTCTATCTTTTCTCCATCACTATTTAATAGATCAATAGTATATCTGTCTGTAGATGGTATTGCTATATAGATAAGCTTATTTTCATCATCTGTATCAAATCTATATATACCTTTAAATCTATCATAACCATCTTTAGCTTTAATCTCTACTTTATTAAATGAAATATTTTTTATTAAATTAAATTTTGAATCGTACAGGGAAAGAATACTTTCTCTACTTATGTTTCCTGATTCTATAGTAAATGTAAAACCATATCCAATATAACTATCTCCACACTTTTTTATTTTCATAGGAACTGTTTCTTGGAGTGGGATATCTTTCACAAAATCACCTTTTGGGGTAAATTTTATAATTTTTCTATTTCCCGATGCCGGTACAAATATTGTATCATTAATACCTAAAAAGAATCCGTTAAAATATTGGATCTCTCCGGGACCTTTTCCTCTGCCAAGAAAACTTTTTATATGTTTACTATTTTTATCAATAATCTCCAATTGCTTTGAAATATCATTATATAAAATAAGATCCCCTTTAGAGTTTCTTTGAATACTATTAGGCTCAATCTCTCCTAAAGTAATATTTCCAATCTCAATTGTACTTGGGAATGAGCAAACTTTTTCCGCTTTTAGAGACTCTATCCTTTCCTTGGGTAGGTTTTTATTTTGGTATTTTTTGATCTTACCCTCCTCTGCACTTAAAGAGATCATTATTGTTAAAAGAAACAATAGTACCCATTTCATAGCTCTCTCCTCTTTTATACCTTTAAGTTTATCTTTTCTGTAAGATTCTATTTTTTTGACACCTCTTTTAACAAATAGTTGTCTTTTTATTATATTTTTATCCTGAATAGATTCTGACAAAGTTATACTCTTCGAGTAACTTCAGGGTACAGAGTCATAATAATGGTAAGTTATCCATACTAGTTAATTTTATCATAACTGCTTTCCGATATAGCGGTGGAATCGGCAATTCTGTAAGGGTTTGAGCCTCCATTATCAACAATGGTAAGGAATTCTGTAGATTTTACAAAAATCTCAGACTATCTGCCAACTTCACATTACTGCGTCCTAATTTTTTTCTGCAATGGATCACCTAGTATTTCTAGGCTCAAATCGCATAAAAAATGACTCCTTGTACTACTCGCTTCTAGACAGTCTGACTTTTAAGGCAACCTCAGGGCTTTATACTCCAATTATGTTTTTGCTTTTTTTTTGATAAGAAAAAGAAGAAGTTTAAGGAATCAAACAAAAAAAGCCTTGAAATTTCAAGGCTTTTTTCTAAGTTTTATTTAGCTTAGTTTAAACTATTTTAAATTTAATAAGATCCTGATCTTTTTCGACTATATCACCCTCTTTAATCAGAATCTCTTCAATTATAGATGTCTCTTCCAGTTCTATCTGGTTCAACATCTTCATCGCCTCAAGCACAATAACAGGAGCTCCCGGCTTAACTTTATCTCCAACTTCAACCTTTATCTCAACTATCATTCCCGGAATTAAAGCTCTGAGAGTGGTTTTTTCCGGAATTTTGTACTTTTGGTTATCTAAGTAGTTATCAGAAAGTGTTGTATCATAGATTTCTCCATTTATATCTATCTGAATCTTACCCTCTTTACTCATAAGATCCTCCTCTACAATGGAATACATCCATGCTTATGTTTTTTAATGTAAGGTTTCTTATCTTTAGCAATATTGAGTGCATTAGCAATTCTATATCTAGTGTCATCAGGATGAATAACCGCATCAATATAGCCTTTGGAAGCAGGATTGTACGGATTAGAGAATTTCTCTTTATACTCTGCAACTTTTTCTGCTCTTGTCTTTTCAGGATCTTTGGATTCCATAATCTCTTTTGCAAAAATGATATTACAAGCTCCTTCAGGTCCCATTACTGCAACTTCAGCTGTTGGCCATGCAAAAACAAAATCTGTTCTTAAATGTTTAGATGACATAGCTATATAACCACCGCCGTAAGCTTTCCTAACTATGAGGGTAACTCTAGGAACTGAAGCTTCTGAGAAAGCATAGAGAAGTTTAGCACCATGCCTTATTACACCATTGTGCTCTTGATCAATTCCAGGTAGGTAGCCAGGGAGATCAACAAATGTTAAAATAGGAATGCTATAAGCATCACAGAACCTTACAAATCTTGCTCCCTTATCAGATGAATCAGAATCCAAAACACCTGCCAATATTTTTGGTTGATTTGCTACCACTCCAACAGTTTTACCCTCAATCCTTGCGAATCCTACAACAAGATTTTGAGCAAAATATTCTTGAACTTCCATAAAGTCAGAATCGTCAACAATAGATTTAATTAGATCTTTAATATCATAAGCTTTTCTACTATCTTCGGGAACTATATCTGCAATCTTAAAGCTTGATTTAGGAGGTTTTGGATCAAATACGGGAGCTTTCTTATCCCAAGCAGATGGAATAAATTGTAGTAGTCTTCTGATCTGTTTGAAAGTTTCAAGTTCATCTTTTGCAAAGAAGTGAGCATTACCTGTCTTTTTGTTGTGAACCATTGCACCACCGAGTTCTTCTGCTCCAATCTTTTGATTAAGAACTGACTCAATAACTTTAGGTCCGGTTATAAACATCTTAGATTTTTTATCAACCATAAAAACAAAATCAGTAATGGCAGGAGAGTAAACGGCTCCACCGGCACAAGGACCCATAATTACAGATATTTGTGGTATTTTTCCACTGCAGATAGTGTTCCTGTAAAAAATTTCTCCATAACCTGCCAATGAATCAACACCCTCTTGGATTCTGGCTCCACCTGAATCATTAATGCCGATTACCGGAACACCCATTTCAGATGCAAGATCCATAACTTTGGTAATCTTTGCTGCATGCATTCTACCTAAGGATCCCCCTTGTACTGTAAAATCTTGAGCATAAACACAAACATCTCTACCGTGAACTTTTCCAAATCCTGTGATTACACCATCTGCAGGTAGCGTTTGTCTGTCTAAACCAAAATCTCTACCTTGATGCTGAACAAAAAGATCTATTTCGTTAAATGTTCCTTTATCTAAAAGTGTATCTATTCTTTCTCTTGCAGTTAAAAGACCCTTTTCTTTTCTTTTTCTAATCTTATCTTCTCCACCGCCTTTAGAAAGAACACCTACTTTTTCTAAAAAAGTGGATATTTTTTTTAACATTTCTGCCTCCCGACATTTAATTTAATAAGGTTTTTACCCCGCAATGGTGATGATATTAAATTATAATTTTTATTCTAAAAATGCAATAAATAAATGGATCTCTTTTTGTAAACATAAAATATATAAATAGTTATCTACTTGTTGGAATTTAAACAAAATGTTAAAAATAGTCTATTTGTTAATTTAGTAACAGATCTATTCTATGGGAGGAGAAAAGTTTAAGATTTTTAACTTGCCACTTGAAAGATTATTACTCTCTTTTTTAGGGGCAATCTATATTTTTTACTTCTTTTCTTGACAAAAGAAGAAATGGTTTTTATCTTTGGTTTTGTTGTGATGCACCCTTAGCTCAGCTGGATAGAGCACCGGATTTCTAATCCGTAGGTCAGAGGTTCGAATCCTCTAGGGTGTATAAAAAAGGGTCTCTTTTCAGAGACCCTTTTTTTGTTTATTAAATTGCTAATTTTTAGAATATTACTTTTTAATATGTATTCTTATCCTATCCCCACTGGAACTTTCCACACTTACCAAATCCTCATCGGAAACATCAATAAGCTCTTCAATATTTGATAAAATATCATCAATATTGATCCCCTCTTTTTCTATCAGTTCTATCTTACTTTTAGGTATGAACTTTACAGCTAAATCTGCAATTTTTAGAGGGAGGTTTATATCTACAATGTCTCCTGATGCAGAACTGATTTCAATAGCAATAGTTCCTTTAAGATTTTTCTTCTCTTTGTTATGTTTTGATACATTTACAACATTTTTATCCTTTACGGAATATATTGCATCCAAAAGTTTTGTTGCTTCTTCAGTAGATATTCTACCCTCTTTTACAAGATTTAAAACTCTCTCTTTCTCATTCATGGTGTTCTCCTTTTTTATTTATATTGATATTTCTACTTCATTATCTTTATCACGAATCTTTATAACAATATGCTCAAAAAATCCAATTAGTTCTCTCGAGTTTATTAGAGATATAAGATTTACTATGAAAAAGGGTATAAATCTTGGAAATCTATACAAAATGTTTGCTTCATCGTTAGAGATATAGATCTGACTAAAATATTGTTTCTTGCTGTTTTTATAATCTGATTTAGTTCGTTTATAATACTCTATTATTGAAAAGGTTGTATAAAGAACTATCAAAGCAGGAAATGGCTCAAACTCCATATTGAGAAGAATAACTATACCTCCTAACAGACAGGTAATTATAGATAGAACCTTTTTACCCTCTTTATCTTTTAACGGTATTACACCTTTTATAAGATAGAATATAAAAAGAAGTATTAAAGTGATTATAAGTGAAAACATAAATTTACCTTTGTAGTTAAATTGGATTTATAGTTCATTGCCTAATTGTTTAGAGCCAAAATAAGTTTTGTCGCTTCCTCAGAGGAAATTTTACCATCCTCTAGCATCTTTAATATCCTGTCAATATTGCTACCTTTATTATCATCTTTTGTATTAACCTCTACCTCTATATTTTTATTTACTCCAAAGGAGAAGTTTTTCATTATAGAGCTAAGCTTGGATCCAAGGTTTGAGTTCATGATAGGAATATTACTTTTAAGATTTTCTACCTCTACCAGATGCTCCGGAATATTGTTTATTTTAATATCTCCTGAAAGGGATTTCGCTGAGATATTTTTTTCTCCCATATAGCTTTTTGCATCTATTGTAATATCTCCGGCAAAGGATTTAATTGTTCCATTTTCTAAAAGATTGAAATCACTGGATTTGATCTCCAAATCCCCTGAATAAGATTTAATAGCGAGGGTTTTAATTTTGGAGTCTTTTATATCTATATCACCACTCATATTCTTTATATCAAGTTCAAGAGTAGATTGTGATATCTCTAGGTCTCCTCTGTATATTGTTCCTGATATATGGGAGTTGCTGTTTTCTATATCTACATCACCATTAAAGGATTCAAGTTTTAGCTTCTGATCAATATCTTTAATTGAGATATCTCCATTAAAGTTTTTAATCTCACTATTGTATTTTATCCCTTTTGGGAGGGATAGGGTTAGGCTACAATCAATTGATTTGAATAGTTTGGTTTTTTCATCTTTTTGAGAAACATGGAGAAAGTTATCATTAAACTCTATCTCTATTACCTCATTTAATGTCCCCTTTCTAACCTTTTCAAACTCTAAAGTAAGATTCTCATCATTACTTTGAACAATCTTAATATCTCCTTTAAAAATTTTTAAGAAGATAGTATACTCCTTCTCTTCAATTCTTTGAGTAATCATAATTTCTCCTTAATAACTATTTTAATTTTTCTAAAGCCTCATTAATATCTATCTCATCATTTTCCAAAAGTGATAGAATCTCATCTGTCTTACTCTTTTTTTCACTTTCTCCAATACCCATAGCTGATTTAAGTTTTTTTAGATAGTTCTTTACCTTTGGATATGAACAATTAAGCTTCTTTTCTGTCTGTTTTATTGAGCCTTCGGCTTCTATAAAAGTTTTTAGAAAGTGGACTAGCTCTGAATCTAAGCTTTGTAAGTTTAAAAGATCATTACTCTCTTTATTTGTATAACTTTTACTGTGTGAAAATTGAAACTTACCTTTTATTGAAGATGAGCACTCTAAACACTCAACCTCTTTTATAAAAATTTCACCATTACAAATTGGACATTTATCAAATATTTTTTTCATATTCTACCTCCGTATTAAATAAGTTAATGTTTTAATTCGTAAAAAGCAAGATTATATTAATATTTTTAACATTGTAAATGGGTTTAGGGTGGCTTCATGTTAAATATATTAATGTTTTGCCTAGGAAGTGGCTTTTTCCTGTCTTCCGAATAAGAAAGATCTCAAAAATCAACTTCCCAATAATATGTAAGATAGTGATTTTTAGATTTGCTTTTGGGTGTTAAAATACTACTTTTAGCCTGATTTCGACATGAAAAAGAGT
>PDON01000009.1 GCA_002742935.1 Candidatus Cloacimonadota bacterium
TTTTTCTACTCAAACACAGCTATCTCTTTTAAAGGGAAAAACAATAGCCATGTAAGAGTAAACAATAATAAGTTTGAAGGAAATGGAAGAAATATTTCTCGTTTGGGAGGTGAAAAAATTGATATGTTTGATAATCGTTTTATTATTAAACATTCTGAAAGAAGATTTAATAATTTGAGTGTAAAAAAGTTTGTTTCCGATGAGTTTATAGAAAAGGTGTTAAGGTTAAAGAGTAGATCGATAAACTCTCTTTCTTTAAATGAAAATAATACTGTTTTTACTCTTATAGATACTTTAACAGGAGAAAAATCAACACTCTCTCCTTTTAGAAAAAGGTGGAACTTTTCCAGAGAGATAGAGATTCCGGAACTTACCGAAAGTTCTGCATCTTGGTTAGCTCAGAGCTTGGAGTCAAAAAATACTATATTGATGTTTGATAACAATAATAAGATGCATAAAAGTAGCTCTTTAATGCTTAGATCTAAATCAGATGATCCTATATTCTTAGAGTATATACCAAGAAGAAGTAATTTTATGGAGTGGAGAGCCAAAGATATAAATCAAATAAAGTTTTGGACAAAAATAAAAAAGGGTAAAAGCAAGGGCTTAAAAAATATATCTGTAATTTTAAAAAACTCTGATGGATCTTATTTTGAAACCAAATTTAAAACAGTTGATTTAAATAGTTCTGAAGGTGAATGGGTGTTGTTTAAAAAGGTGTTTACAAAAAATGAAAAAAGTAAAATACCGGGTATAATAAACGGTTTAGAAATTTTGGTAGAGCCTAATTCAGATGACTATGTTGTTTGGTTTGATAATTTAGAATTTAAGTAGATATATTGGAAAAATATAATTTTTTAAGCTATGGTAAAGAAAAATTGAGGATTTAACCTGTTTTAACATCAAAATAATAGCTTTGTTTTTTACTTAAAAAAACTCTATTTAATCAAATTTAATGAAGTTTCTCTTTCTGACTTGTATACTAAAAGGTTTTCTGTTAATTATAATTTTTTAATACACTCTGTTTTAAGTTAATCTTGACTAAAGGTTTCTCTTATCTTATATTTTTAGGTTGATTTAGGTTTTAAGTCATAGTTTTGGGGCTTTTATTTCCTTGAAATTTATGGGTTTATGCTTTGAGATTATTTTTATAGTTTCAGAGTGTTTAATAAGTAATTAAAATGCGGATTTAAAATGATTAAAATAAAGTTTCCTGATGATAGCGTAAGAGAGTATGAAAGTGGTATTTTAGCAATTCAAGTTGCATCTTCAATAAGTAAAAGTTTAGCAAAAGAAATAATTGCAATAAAGGTTAATGAAAGGCTTGTAGATGCGACCTTTCCTATTTTAGAGGATTCAAGTATCATTTTCTATAAATTTGAGGATAGAGAAGGTAAGGATGTATTTTGGCACTCTTCGGCACATATAATGGCTCAAGCAGTCAAGAGATTATTTCCCAATGTAAAAGTTGCTATAGGTCCTTCAATTGAAGAGGGTTTCTATTACGATTTTGAAGCAGAGCCTTTTACAGATCAAGATCTTGCAAAAATAGAAAAAGAGATGGTCAAAATAGTAAAGGCTAACTATAAGTTTGAGAGAAAAGAGGTCTCAAAAGATGAGGCTATGAAAATGTTTGAGGAAGATGGAGAGATATATAAAACCGAACTTATTGAAAATCTTCCACCTGAAGAGGTGATCTCTTGCTATTCTCAAGGTGAGTTTATGGATCTATGTAGAGGTCCTCACATACCTAATATGTCAAAGATAAAGGCAATAAAGTTGCTTTCAACTTCAGGTGCTTATTGGAGAGGTGATGTTAAAAATAAGATGCTTCAAAGAATTTACGGAATAACATTTCCCAGTAAAGATATGTTGGCCATTTTCTTAAAGAGAAGAGAGGAAGCACAGAAGAGAGACCACAGAAAATTGGGTAAGGATCTAAAACTATTTGCGTTTATGCCGGAAGCTCCGGGATCTCCTTTCTATCTTCCTAACGGTATGATTGTAAGGGAGAAGCTTATTGAATATTGGAGAGAGGAACACAGAAAAGACAATTATAGTGAAATACAAACTCCAATTATGTTGAATCAAGGTCTTTGGGAAACTTCAGGGCACTGGGGTAACTACAAAGAAAATATGTTTATATCTGAAACAGAGGGCACTAAGTATGCTATAAAGCCAATGAACTGTCCGGGTGGTATATTGGTTTATAACTCTGAACTCCACTCCTACAGAGATCTTCCTCTAAAGGTAGCCGAGCTTGGTCATGTTCATAGAAACGAGTTTAGTGGTGCTCTTTCAGGATTGTTTAGGGTTAGAAGTTTTGTTCAAGATGATGCTCACATATATATGAGAGAGGATCAGATTAAAGGCGAGATTCTTGGAGTTTTAGCTTTAATAGATAGAATCTACTCAACTTTTGGATTAGATTACCATTTGGAGCTTTCAACAAAGCCTGAAAAAGCTATTGGAACAGATGAGGCTTGGGAGATTGCTACAGCAGGTCTTAGAGAAGCTTTAGAGGAGTATGGTAAAGGTTTTGTTATAAATGAGGGTGATGGTGCTTTCTACGGACCTAAGATTGATATTCATATTAAAGATGCTCTTGGTAGAACTCATCAATGTGGTACTATACAGCTTGATATGAATCTTCCTGAAAGGTTTGGTATGTATTACATTGATGAAAACTCTGAAAAGAAACAGCCTGTTATGATTCATAGAGCTCTTTACGGATCTATCGAAAGATTTTTAGGTCTGATTTTAGAACATTTTGGAGGTTTCTTACCTCTTTGGCTTTCACCTGTTCAAGTAATGGTAATACCTGTTAGTGATAAGTTTAATGAGTATGCTCAAAAGGTTTACAATGAGATACTTTCTCAAGGTATAAGAGTTGAGCTTGATCAGAGATCCGAAAAAGTTGGCTATAAAATAAGAGAAGCTGATGGAATAAGAAAGATACCGTATATGCTTGTTATTGGTGAAAAAGAGCAAGATGGTGGAAAACTAACTGTAAGACAGCATAAAAAGGGTGATATTGGTGAGTTTGAACAGAAAGATTTTATATTGAAAGTTATGGATGAGATTAAAAATAGAACCTTGCCTGAAGGTTATAAATTGGAGGAATAGATCTTATTTTAGTTGTTACAATGAGTAATCTATTCTAAATAGTTACCATTTTATAAAAAAATAGTTTGATAACTTAGTTTTAGTTTTGTATTTTACGGATCATAATTTCAATTTGATGATGGTACTTAAAATTATCAAAAGCTATAAATAAAATTCGGAGAAGAGTTGGCAAAAAAGAGATTTACCTCAAAAAAGGAAAAAGAACTTAAAGTTAGAATGAACGAGGATATTAAATATCCTGAAGTTAGACTTATAGATTCAGATGGTACTCAACTTGGGGTTGTTACTTCTGATGAGGCAAACAGGTTAGCTATTGAGAAGAAGTTAGATCTTATTGAGATAGCTGAGAAGGCTAAACCACCGGTGTGTAAAATTATGGATTATGGTAAGTTTAAATATGAACAAGCCAAAAAAGAGAAGGATAATAAGAAAAAACAACACACTGTTAGTATAAAAACGATTAGGATTATGTCTGTTAATATTGATGAAAATGATATCAATATTAAGTCTAAGAATGCCAGGAAATTTCTTGAAGAGGGAAATAAGGTAAAAGTTTTTCTTCAATTCAGAGGTAGAGAGATCATTCATAGAGATATGGGAATGGATGTAATGAAAAAATTCTTCTCAACTCTGGAAGATATAGCTAAGATGGATTCTGAAATAAAAGCAGAAGGTTTCAGAAGAATTATGATGGTACTTGCTAAAAAGTAAAAAAATGTTATATTACTGCTTGAAAAAAATTGAGTCTAAAGAATTAACAGGAGAAAGAGCATGCCAAAAGTAAAAACACACAGGGCTGCGAAAAAGAGACTTAAGCTAACTGCTAATGGAAAAGTAAAGAAAAGATCAGCTTTTACTAGCCATCTTTTATCCAATAGAAGTGCTAAGACTAAAAGACAGCTTAGAAAAAACAACATTGTTGCAACTTGTGAAGAAAAAAGAATTAAAGTTCTTTTAACAGGAAGATAATTAAGGAGTAGAAAATGCCAAGAGCTAATAACAGAGTAGCCTCCCGAGCTCGTAGAAACAAGGTTCTAAAAGCCGCTAAAGGGTATTGGGGAAGAAGAAGTAAGCTTATTGAGAATGCTTACGAAGCAACAAAAAAAGCGGGAATTTACGCTTACAGAGACAGAAAAGTAAAGAAAAGAGAGTTTAGAAAACTTTGGATTACAAGAATTAATGCTGCTGCAAGATTAAATGGAACAACTTATTCAAAACTAATGCATGCTCTTTCCGTTAAAAATATCGAATTAGACCGTAGAGTACTTGCAGAGATGGCAGTTAATCAACCTGAGTCATTTGCTAAACTGGTTTCTACAGTTTTAGGTTAGTTTTAACCTTAACGATCCTATAAAAAGCCTCCAATTTTGGAGGCTTTTTTATATTTAGAGTATGTTTGTAAGATACAGGTTTTTAGAAGTTGGAAACTGTTCCAAGGAGAGGGGATCTACTATAGGTAAGTGGTAGAAGCTTTTTTAAAAATATTATATTTTTTGCTTTATGTATAAATTCTTAAATATATGTAAGTTGTCCTTTTTAAGAAGGTTTTTTCTAGAGAATATGATTTTTTAATTATCTCTTTATGGTAAAATAGATGTTGATAAACTATTAAAAAATGAATAGATTTAATATTACTTGGAGTTCCCTAATTATTAGGATTTAATTGTAATGAATAAATCATTTTCAGTTCAAACATCATTTTTTTTCATAATACTAGCAGTAGTATCTTTGGGCTTTTTAAAAATCTTAACTCCATTTTTAATGGATATATTTTTGGCTGTAATATTTTTTATAATTTTTAGAAGAGTGTTTTACTTCTTTGATAAAAAGCTTGAAAATAAACCTAGAATTTCTTCGGTGTTAACGCTAGGTGTAATTGTTTTTACTGTTGTAATACCCTTGATGGTAGTTGGAGTTATGGTTTCTATGGAAGCGGGGGATAATTATCAATTGCTTGTAGATAATTGGCCGAACATAAATAAAGGTATCAATAAGGAAAATATTTTGTCGCTAACCAAAGATTTCCCTTTTTTAGAGGAGTATATATCCAAGTTTGATTTTGATTCAGTGCTACCGAGAATTTCTCAATTTTTATCAACAATTGCAGATCTGGTTTTTACACTTTTAAAGAAAACTTTTTTTAATATTACATCCTTAATTATTAATTTTTTTGTTATACTGTTTCTTCTCTACTATATATTTATTGACGGAAAACAACTTCTTTCAAAAATTCAATATCTAATTCCATTGAGCGATAATGATGAAAAAAATCTTTTTAATGATATAACAAAGACTACTGAAGCTATAATAGTTAATACATTTTTTATAGGATTTCTTGAGGGAACTTATGGTGGGATAATATTTTTCTTTACAGGAATATCTTCACCTTTCTTCTGGGGAATAATAATGGCATTTCTTTCAATGATTCCTCTTTTAGGTGCCAATACGGTTTTGCTCCCCGCTGCAATATACAAATTTATTACAGGTGATATTTTTAATGGAGTAATAATCCTTATAGTAGGTTGTGGTGCTATTCTAATAGATCAAAATTTGATTAAACCAAAACTTGATGGTAAAAGGAGTGGAATACACCCTGCAATAGTTTTTATTTCATCTATGGGAGGTTTGTTGTGGCTTGGTATTGTAGGATTCTTAATCGGTCCTCTCGTAGCAGCAATTTTTATCTCTCTATGGAATCAGTTTGGAAACAATTATAAAGAGCAATTAAAAGAGTTTAATAAATAAAACTAGATAGAGGTTAATATGAATTTTACGGAAAAAGTTATAGAAGTGATAAAAAATAGGAACTCAAATGTTTGCGTAGGTCTTGATATAGATCTTGAAAAGATCCCTTCTATTCTCAAAAATGATCCTGATCCTATATATAAGTTCACAAAAGAGATTATTGATTCAACCAAAGAGTATGCAGCTGCCTTTAAGCCAAATTTTGCATTCTTTGAGTGTTATGGTCCTAAGGGAATTGAAACTCTTCAGAGAATAACAGAGGAGATGGGTGAAGATATTGTTAAAATAGCGGATGCCAAGAGAGGTGATATTGGTAATACCTCTGTAAGATATAGTAAGGCTGTTTTTGATTTTTTCAAGTTTGATTGTGTTACCGTAAATCCTTACATGGGAAAGGATTCTGTTCTTCCTTTTCTTGAAGATGAGAGTAAGGGTGTGTTTGCTTTAGCTTTAACATCAAATAAAGGGTCTCAAGATTTTCAAATGCAGAAGCTTGCAGACGGAAGATATCTTTATGAGAAGGTCATTGAGAGTTTAAATAGATGGAATGAAAAAAAGAATTTAGGTCTTGTTGTCGGAGCTACTCATCCTAATATGTTTGAAGGTATTAGAAAACTTACTCCTGATATGCCATACCTTATTCCGGGAATTGGAGCTCAAGGTGGGGATTTGGAAAACACTGTAAAATATGCCTTTGTAGAGGAGAAAAGATTAGCTCTTATAAACTCCTCCAGAGGTATTATTTATGCTTCGAGCGGTTCAGATTTTGCCGAAGAAGCAGGAAGAAAAGCTAAAGAGTTGAGAGATCAAATTAATAGTATTATAGAATAGTAGTTAATAATTATAGATAGAAAGACTGGATAATTGTAAGGATTCTCCAATTTTTCTTTTATCTGAAAAATAAGAGGTTTTTAATTAAATGGATTTTTTATACACAATTTTATCCTTTAGTGTTGTTATATGCATTATTGTATTTGTTCATGAGCTTGGTCATTATTTAGCCGCCAGATTAACAGGTATGAGAGTTGAAGTTTTCTCTCTGGGATTTGGAAAATCAATATTTCAATTTCAAAAAGGGGATACAATCTATAAACTTAGCATGATACCTTTAGGGGGATATGTAAAGATAGCCGGAATGGTAGATGAAAGTTTAGATGGAAAAGAGTCTATTGAAAAAAAAGATGATGAATTTGAATCTAAAAACAGTTTACAAAAACTTTTTGTTCTCTCTGCCGGTGTTATAATGAACTTTCTTCTGGCAATTTTTTTATACACTTTAATAATCTATTCTCAAGGTGTAGGGGAGATAAACGGAACATATATAGGTTCATTTCAAGAAAATTTTCCTGCAAAAGATTCCGGATTAATGATTAATGATAAGATTATTAAGATAAATAGTAAACCTATTTCAGAATGGGAAGAGATATCAAGTATTGTTCATAGTAAACCTAATGAAGAGATATCAATTACTGTTAATCGTGCTAAAGAGGAGCTTACTTTTAAGATAAAAACTATCCCAACAGAAACTGTTTTAGATGGTAAAAAGGTAAACATTGGTCTTTTGGGAATTGGCCCTTCAATTGTTAAGAAGAGTCTCTCTTTTTATGATAGTTTTATAAGAGGTCTTGATCTAACTTACAACTGGACAAAAATGTCTGTAATGACAATAAAAATGCTCATAAGTGGAGAAGCAGGAGTTAAGGATCTTGGCGGACCTGTAATGATTGCTAAAATGAGTGGAGATTCTGCAAAAAACGGTTTTATCTCTTTTCTAGGATTTATTGCTTTTTTGAGTATAAACATAGGTTTTTTAAATCTTCTTCCCATACCTGCTCTAGATGGTGGTCATATGGTCTATGTGATTATAGAAGCTATTACGAGAAGAAAATTATCATTTGATCTAAAGGTAAAAATTCAAACATTTGGAATGCTATTTTTATTTACCCTTATGATAGTTGTAATTTTTAATGATATATCCAGAGTTTTTTCAGGATAGCCTATTAATTTTCATAAATAGTTTTATATTTTAAAGTTAAATTGACGAGGGTTGTAGAGATCTCTATAACCCTTAATTTTATGAACTATCTGGAGTGTTTAGATGGATAAGCTGTCAATAGTTTTTATGGGTACACCTGATTTTGCTGTCCCCGTTCTTGAACAACTGTACGGAGATCTTTTTAATATAAAAGCTGTTGTTACTCAACCTGATAAGCAGAGAGGCAGAGGAAGAAAAGTAAGTTATTCTCCAGTTAAAGAGAAAGCTCTAGAGTATAATATAGAGGTATTACAGCCGGAAAAGATGAGAGATAAAAATTTTATAGAGAGATTAAAGGAGATAAAACCGGATCTTTTTGTAGTTGTTGCTTTTAGAATCTTACCTAAATCCGTACTTTCTATACCAAAGCTTGGATCAATTAATCTACATACAAGTTTACTTCCTGATTATAGAGGAGCTGCACCAATAAATCATGCTCTATTTAACGGAGAGAAAAGATCAGGAGTTTCTGTATTTTTCCTAAATAGTGGTGAGATTGATAGCGGTGAAATTATAGATCAACTGGAAATTAGTATAAATGATGATGATAATTATGGAACACTTTACAACAGAATGTCTGTTTTGGGTGCAATCTTTTTAAGAGAGACTATTGAAAAAATAGTAAAAGGGGATTATTCTACCAGACCACAAACTTCATGTTCTAAAAAATTAGCACCAAAGATTTTTAATGAGGATATGATAATTGATTGGAGCAGATCTTCAGTAGATATACATAATCAAATTAGAGGATTATCTCCAAAACCTTCAGCTTATACATATTTGAAAGGTAAGGTGTTTAAAATAATAAAATCAGCTTTGGTTGAAGGTAGCTCATATTCAGGAGATATAGGCTCTTTAGTTGAATTGGATAAGAAAAAGAGAAAGTTCTATATAAAAACCGGAGATGGGGTTTTGGCACTTCTTGAGGTCCAACCTTCGGGAAAAAAGGTTATGGATATAGGATCTTTTTTAAATGGAACAAAAATCTCAATTGGAGAGATTTTGGGAGAGGATAATGGATAAAGATTTTATACTCATGTCAAAAAAGGCTAGTGGTTTACAAGATGAATGGATACCTTCTGAAGGTGATATTGTTGTTACGGTTGATGGAGATCTTTTAACTGTTGTTGATGCAGGTGAAGGGAAAACTATTTCTTTAATAAAAAAAGTTGATAATAGTGGTTGCTGTGCTTTAAATGGAACAGTTTGCAGTAAAGAGTTTATAACTCTTGATAGAGATGATTTAATCTGGCTTCCAAGACAGGAACAATTGCAAAATCTTTTGGGAACCCCTTCTGATCAACTTTTGAATGATCTAATAGATTTCTCTACCAATTTTAATACTGAAGAGTATAAACCGGATATGATGGAAAAATGGTGGTTTTTATATTATATGGATTTTATAAATGATTTGGAGTGGAAAGATGGAGAGTGGTGCTAAGAGTAAAAAATTTTATACTATAAACCTGAAAAAAGCTGTATCTATTTTTAGATCTGCTCCTATATATCCTGTTATAAAAAAGGATGATGAGATTAAAAAGGATATTAGAAAAGATAAAAGCTAAAATGGATAAAGTATCAAAAATTTGCTTCTAAACAATCTATTCAGGAGATTTTAAATATACTTTACCACAGAATTATAAACATCTTCAGGATTTATATCTAACATACATTTAAAATGTTTTTGAGGACAATATTTTTTACCAAAGTGGGTACAAGGTCTACATTTAAGGTTGTTTATTTCATGTATTACATGATCTGTAGCGTATGGGAAAAAACCAAACTCTTCGGTTGTCGATCCAAATATAGCTACTACAGGAGTTTTGAAACATTGAGCAAGGTGCATAAGTCCACTATCGTTAGTTAACATAACTTTTGCTCTTTTTATAAAGACAGCACTTTCTTCTAAGGTTAATTTATTACAAAGATCATAAGCCTTTGTATTTCCTTGTGATATAAATCTTGATATTTTGCTCTCTTCTTCACCATGTCCTAAAATAACAACCGTATAGTCTAAATTATCCAATACCTTCTTAAAATATTGTTTAGGCCACATTTTTGTGAAATAGCTGGCTCCCGGAGATACAACAATAAAATCTTTTAATACTCTATATCTCTTTAATACTCCCTTTTCAACATCCCTATCAATATAAAATGAAGGTTTGTATGTAAGGGGAATATTAAAACCGGCCTTACCTAAAGCCTGAAAGTATAGATGGGGGATAGGTATAATTTTTTCATATTTTTTTTTAAAGAAAACTAGGGCAAACCTCTCCCAAACCCTTTTGTTGTATTTAAATACATTCTTAAACTTTTTGGTAATATATCTAGTTTTTCTATTTCTATGAAGATCAAAAACAAAGTCATAATCCTCATTTGAGATCTTTTTTCTAATATCTGACAAGGATTTTTTATTATTGAAACTTAGGACTCTGTTAATTTTTGGATTTCTTTCAATTGCCTCTTTAAACTTTTCGTTAACAATCCAATCTATTTTGATTCCTAAATATTTGTTTCTCAAAATATCTAGAACCGGAGTTGCAAGGATTATATCTCCCATTGATGAGTATCTTAAAATTAATGCCTTCATAGCCTATGAATTTAAAATTTTTATAAAAAAAAACAAGGTTTTTATACTTTTTTTTGAGAAAGAGAGTAAATATTTTGGACTAGATTCCCAAAGCTACCATCTTTAAATTCTCCCAATATCTTTTTTAATCCGTTTATTATTTCTAAACTCTTATAATATTCACCACTTTCAATAGCTTTATAAAGATCTCTTTCAATCTCCTCAACTTTTTTATCCACCATATCAACAACTATCATTTTTCTACTATGGTCTGTTTTGGCAGTTAAACCGTGAAGATAGTAAGATTTTTGATAATCACCTCTTATTTTATCACTCCATATATCTCTCATAATCTTTGCAGAAAACCCTATATTATCCTTTCTACCTACACTTTTGGATTCATAGTGGTAAACAATAGAGTTTGGAACATAGATAAGTTTTTTTCCTAAAGATGATATCTTATAACAGAGATCCATATCCTCAAAACAGTTTATATATCTTTCGTTAAAGCCTCCAAGTTCTATAAAAGTCTCTCTTTCAATTAAAAAGGTTGCTGCTGTTAATGTTTGATAATATTTAGGATATGATACAATGGGTGATCTTTTTCCTAAATTTGTAAAGTTATGAAATGGGAGTAAGGCTCCATCTGTAGTTGATACTACTCCTGCATGCTGAATAGTCTCATCATCATAAATAAGTTTAGATCCACCTCCAACTATTTCACTACTCTCTTCAACAGGTTTTAATAGTTCTGAAAGCCACCCTTTTGTAACCATTGTATCATTGTTTAAACAGAGTAAATATTTTCCTTCTGAAATTTTTGCTCCCTGATTATTAGCAATACCAAAACCTCTATTTTCACTATTTAAAATAATCTTCACATTAGTAAGATTGTTCTTTAAACCATTTAGATATTCCCTTGTACCATCGGTAGAGTTATTATCAATAATAACTATTTCATAGTTTGGGTAGTTTGTGTTTTCTAAAATAGAGTTTATACAATTTTTTGTATAGTTAAGATTGTTAAACAGAGGAATAATAATAGATACTAAAGGTTTATATTCAGAATCCGGAAGAGAGTGATAATTTTTCTCTTCAAAAGGTATATACTCACTCAAAAAACTGCCAAAAAGATTTAAAATCTCTTTTTCTCTACAATTAAGAGATCCTTTTTTAAATGAGTTTATAAGGCTAATAATAGAAATTTCACTATAATCAACGGCTCCATCTTTATAGATAAATCCACCCTTTTTATAATGTTTATCTGCATCAGGTATTATTGAGTTACCCCATTTCTTAGCTAAAACTTTACCGGATACAGATTCACTCTTTTTTCTTCCGGGAGTTTTTGATTCAAAATGGTAGATATATGATCTTGGATTATAGTGTAATAGGTATCCACTCTCTCTAATCTTAAATGAAAGATCTATATCCTCAAAACAGTTTATATAATTTTCATCAAAACCGTTAATCTTATCAAAAATGGTGTGTTTTACAACTAAACAAGCTGCTGTTAAACTTTGATAATCAAATGTTTCAACATTGGCAGTAGGGAAAAATCTTGAAAAGCCCCTGTATATATGTTCAGGGGATCTGTTTGGATGAAAAATAGTTCCACAATGCTGGATTGTATTGTCATTGTAAAGAAGCAGTGGGGCAGAAGCTCCTACTTTCCTATTTTTAAATGATTCAACGAGAGGGTTTAACCAATTATCTGTTACTTTTGTATCATTGTTTATAAAACAGAGAAATTCCCCTTTGGCAAAGGAGGATCCAAGATTATTTGATTTAGAGAAGTTTAAATTATTCCTATTGGTTATAAGTTCAAAGTTTATACAGTATGGAGCACCCTCAAACCAAAGTTTTGCCTTCTCCATCAATTCATCAGTATCATCGGTTGAACCATTGTTTACTAAGATTATCTCATAGGGTGTTTCTGTTTCCAAGACAATGGATTCCAAAGCAACTTTAGTATACTCAGACCTGTTATGAAAGGGTATTATTATGGATACTAATCCCTTAATGTATGAACCAAAACTGTAATCTCTAAATAATGATTGGATAGATCTTAAATATTTATACTCTTTCAAATAATCTTTAGGTGTATGTTCTACTATTTCTAAATCAGAGAGTTTGAAAACTTTTTTAGATATTACCCGATTCCATTTTAAGTTTATATCTGTAAAAGTATCTAAACTATCTTCTCTAAAGAAAGGTGAGATCTTTAACTTTTCAAGAATACCTTTTTTATGGTAACTATTAATGGGTGAAACTATTTTAACTGAAAAATTTACAAAGAGATTGTTAATAATAGAATCTATAGTTAAATATCCATCTTCCAATTTACAATCTTTAAAATCTATAATTAAGTTTATCACACTCTTCCCATAGGTTTAATTTTTATCTAAAATGTTCTATTTGAATAGATTGAAGATATTATCACTATGATCTTTTTTCTCCTCATTTTCCTCTTTAAACATATCAAAAATATTTTTAGAGTGATTACTTTCTTCCTCCTCTTTATTCTCCTCAGAAAAGATATTAAAGATAGATTTTGTGTAATCATCACTTTTTTTGTCAGAGGATAAATTATCCTCCTTAAAAGAGTCAAATATTGAATCAATATATTGGCTGTTACTATCCGATTTATCCTTATTATTAAGCTCTGAATTCATCTCATTATTAAGAAAATCAATAAATTTGTTTACAGATTTTTCAATATCCTTTTCTGAATATGATCTATATTTTATAGGCTCCATAACACAACTCTCTTTCTCTCCATTCAATGAATTTAAACTCATACCCTCTATCTCTAAAAGCTCATTATATATTTTAAGATAGCATTCTCCTCCATTTTCAAGAGAGAACTCTTTATTACATGAAGATTTTTTATTAAAAATTGCTCTCTCCAATTTAATATAATCAATTTTACTGCTTATTACTTCCCCTTTTTGGGGATTTAATGAAAGATAATTATTTATAAATTGAGAGTAATCGGGTACTAAAACATAGAGAGAAAATTTAAGGTAATCATACAGCTTAGATGAACTTGCGTAGTATAGACTCTCCTTATACTTTTCATCAAAAGGGATTAAGCCTATATTGGATATTTTAAGTATTTCTGCGTAACTCATATTTGGAGGATTAAGTAAAATATTTTCCCTATCTATATTTAAAGATTCCCCAAAACTGTACACAAACTTTCTTAAAGAGTCTAAACGACTATTATTGATATAGTTTTGTATTATTAAAACAGGGTTGTATTTCTCTAATAGTTTATACCATAAAAAGATTTTCTCCAAACTATACCAAGGGGTTTGAACTGCTCCTGAAAAAAGAATGATAACTCTATCTTCCGAAATGTTTAATCGTTCCCTTAGAACTTTATTTGTTTCAGGAACATTTCTTTCAGATGAGAAAAGCTCTATTGTATCAATCTTTATATTGTATCTCTTATTAAAATAATCACTAATCAAGCTATTAACAGCAATAACCCTATCAGATCTTTCAATATTACTCTTTTCTATATCTAAATAATATTTATATATGGTTTCAGATTCTAAATAATCACCTCTGTTTTTTGCTTTCAATCTCTCTTCAATGGGTAGTATTGATCTAGTATCAAATATTGTTTTTATACCAGAGTTGTCAATAAATCTAAAACCCATATATGATCTGAAATGGAGAAGTTTAAAATCTTTACTCTTAATAAAATTTTTTAGTTTTAATTTAAGATTGTTATCCTCTCTAAAAATTTTAATATCAAAATCATAGCTGTTTTTAATCTTCTCAACCTTTTCATTATCTATCTTATAATCAAGAGGGATTATGGATATAATTGTAGGGTAGTAGTTGCTGTTTTTTGTTATATACTCAAGAAGTGGTAAAAGCTGACTATTTATTATTCCACTTAGGGCAATATCTTCATTATAGATAATGTAAGCAGTTGGAATTTTTAAAGATTTTTTATATAGAGAGATTATTTTTTTTTCAGAATCTTCTCCAGTAAACTTTTCATTTGCATACTGTTGGATTTTATAATTAGATGAGATATAGCTATTCTCAATATCAAACCCTTTTTCTGTAACAATACCTGCTCTATACTCTCTTATAAAATCTATAATCTCTAAGCAATAGGGGGTAGCAATAAGTTTTAATCCAAAAGAGATATAATCTAAATATTTTAATGGTTGAGCAATATCTAAAATTTCTCTATAAAATTTTTTATGGGGAATTAGTCCAAATTCACAGGAGGAGATAATTTCATTATATCTTTCTCTATTGGGGGAGATATATATTTCATAACTACCCTCTTTAATTATGTGTGAAAGAATGGTTTTTAAACCCTCCTTCTCCTCATCTGTTATTCCATAGAGTATAAAGATTGTAGTTCCTTTAATCTTCTCTATATCCTTTATCCACTCTATTAGAATATCAAAATCTATCCAAGCAGAGTTTAAGTTTCCCGAATATAGAAATCTATTTTTTCTCCAACCATTACTAAGATTATGTTTTGGCGTAAAATTACTTATAACCTCAATATTGTTTAAGTTATATATATTTGAAATATAGTTTTTGTAATAGTTGTTCATTACAATATTGTAGAGACTGTTTCCTAAAATCTCTCTTTCCATAGAAAGATCTCTTTTAAGAATATTTTTAGCCTCATCTATATCCATCTCTCCGCTATCTAACCTAAAGAGATAGTTTTCTTGGGGAAATTTTCCCCTAAGATCAAATATAAAAGGTATTTTTCTCCTCTTCTTTAGTTTCGCTCCTATAAATCCTGAATAGTAACTTCTACAATGGATAAGGTTAATACTCTCTTCTTTACAAATATCTTCAACTCTTTTAAGAGTAGTATTTAAAGATCTGTTGTCTATTTTATAAATTTTTAGGTTATCTTTGTAACCTACACTATTAACATTAGTTATATTAACTATAACAGATTTTTCTACCCCATGTTTTCCTGTAATTTCAGATAGGAAATTGAAAACTTGAGTTTCTATTATACCATTTTTTTCAATATTATCACCAAACACTATATATAAAAGATTCAAAAATTACCTCATTTTCACTTTTCTATACAATGTTGTATTGGTGCAAATATCATGCTAATATTATAAGTAAATCCTAAATCTAAAGTAATACTATATTATTTTGGATTTTTTAAACTAATAGATAGAATATACTTTCAAATACATATCAGTTTTATTTAGAACATAAATTCTATTTTTATTAAAAGAGAGTACAAATGTTATCTTAGTAAATTTACCCAAAGGTAATTTTAGTTTAACCTCTTTTAAAAATACACCCTCCTCAAATATGCTAAATGATGTAGAGTCAGGTATATCTCCTTCCCATTGATTTACAGCCCAAACCCTATTTTTACCATCTGTATATAATGCCTCAACAGCATATTTATACCTGTTTTTTAAATTAGTAACTTCTATATTGGCAGTTCTGCTAATCCATCTTTTTAAACTTTTTATCTCCTCTTTTGAGTATGGTATTGAAATGTACCCCTTCTTTATCCTATATTTTTCATTACCTTCAAAATCAAAAAACTTTATTTGATAATTATCTGTTTCCGTAGTTGAAAGAAAAAAGCCTTTAGAATTGGCTGCATAACGCTGAAAAGCCAAGTAAGCATCTTCCATATCATTAGGGTCAAAAATAATATCTTTTTGATCAATGAGTTTAGTAGCTGTGAAACTACTGTCATAAAGGGTAAATTTTAACTCATCTACCTCTTTAGATTTCTCTTTTCGATAACCAAACTCAATACCTACAAATTTACCATCATCCAATGCTATAAAATTATCAGGCATACCATTATCGCTTGTAATTGTTTTTAAATATTTCCCATCATAATCAAAAACAACTATTTTTCTTCCTAGTTGTTCTGCAACATATATCTTATTGTTTGAACAAGCAATTCCTCCCGGATATTGAACTTCTCCCGGACCCATACCTTTTTTGCCAAATGATTTAATAAATTTACCATTTCTATCAAATCTAAGAACTCTTCCATCTGCCGTATCTAGTATAAATATATCCTCATTTTTATCAACTGTCAGTATTGTACCATTTGAAAAGCTTGCACTATCATTTTCAGAAGTTGCCGGAATGGTAAATAGTTCTTTTAAATTAATTTTAAGATCTGTATTAGATGGCTTTTTATTGTGAAATATTTTAACTCCATCAACCTCTCTAACTTTATATTTTTTATCACTAGAGCAAGATATTACTATTAAAACTACAAGTAAAAAAATAATTCTCTTTTTCATACTTTCTCCCTTATTTGTTTTTCATGACATTTACACTCTCTTTAAAGTGATTAAAAAGGTTTTCATAAAGCCCGTTATTACCAATTAACTCTTCATGAGTTCCCTCCTCTGAAATTTTACCATTTTCCATAACAATAAAATTTTCAACAATTTCAGACAAAATATTAAACTTATGAGAAATTAAAATTCCTGTTTTACCCTTTAACTCCTTCTTTAAAATGTTAATCATCTTTTTTTCTGTAATGGTATCTAGACTGGTAAAAGGTTCATCAATAATAAAATAATCAAAATCCTCTTTTAATAAAAATCTTGCAAAAACAATTTTTTGCTTTTCTCCTCCGGAAAGGAAAGAACCTTTTTCTCCTAAATCTCTATTCTTTAGATCCTCAATTTCTAACAATGAAATAACCTTATCAACCCTTTTTCCTGAAACATAGTTCATTGAAAAAATAATTTTTGTAAGACAGTTTATAAAATCCTCTTTTTTTGAGAAAAAAGAAGTTATATAATCTATAACTTCTTCAGATATAATATCTCCGCTATTAAACAGATCAAAATTAATATCTAAAACAGTAAAAAGATCTGTTATTTTCTCATGATTTTTGATAATCTTTTCTATCTCCTTGACTTTTGATTTAGCTTTAAGTTTTCTCTTGATAATTTTCTCAATTGATTCTACCACTTCAGCAACCATTTCTTTACACTTTAACATTGTTTGTTCTTTATTGTGTGTAATCTCTTTGTCAAGAGTAAGATTGTGAATTAAATCATTATTTAATATTTCAAACTCTTGAGAGAGAACATTTAATTTGCTGAAATAAAATAGATACGGTATTTCGTTTAAATCATTGTTGTTAACTAGGATTTTACCTTTTTTTACAAGGTTGTCCTTTAACAATAGTTTTAGTAGAGATGTTTTACCCTCACCCGAAATACCAATGAGTCCAACAATCTCACCTTTTTTTATTTCAAAATTTATATCCTCATATCTCTTTCCCTTATCATAGCTAAAATCAACATTTTCTATAGTTATTTTATTAATCGGTTCAAAAAATATAGCTTTATCTCTATAGTTTCTACCTTGTTTATAAGATTTTTCCCAAATATTATGAACTCTTTTTATTGAAACATCACACTCATAGAGAACCTGTAAAATATCATAAAAATTTTCAATGGGAGTAAAAAGTATTTGAAAGTAACTAATTATGGCAATCATAGTTCCGTAGGTCATTTGAGAGTTTATTATGAGATATAAAGCATAAATAATAACTACTATTTGAGATAATGTTGCAATTAGATTAATGAGAGTTTCTGTTGTAACACCTAGAATAGTATCTATCATCAAAATTTTATTAAATTTTTTGTATATTCCTCCCATTTTTCTCTTAATTTTAGGAATAGTTAACAAATGCTTCATAATTGTATTATTTGCCATAGCATCAACAGTAAATCCTGAAAGTTTTGCTGCTACTGCCCTCATTTTTGTCCATTGTATCTTATTCATTTTTGAGCCAATAACTGAAACCAAAATGGATAGAAGTAGAGAAAAAATAAATATATATGATATAGTTGGAGACCATTTCCAAATCAAAATAAAAATAAATAATGATTGAATAATGCTGAAAATAAAGCTAAAAAAGGATATACTATAAATTCCTAATGCTTTATTTAGATCATTGGTAAGACAATCATAATAAAAGCCCGTTCCTTCCTTTAGAATAGTACTTTTTTTCAAAAATATAATTCTTTCAAAAAAGATACCGGTCATATAGTGTCTAAGTCTAAAAATAAATTTCCAAATAGAAAGGTCGAATATAAATTTCATAATAAAATATGCAAGATATAATCCTGAAAGATAGTAGAAAATATCATTGAAGATTATCTTTGTATCTATTGCTATATCAATCAGTTTTTTCTGAAATATAGGCAGATAGTACTGAATAACAAAAGTTAAAGAGTAGAGAAAACCTAAAAGAAAAAAAAGAACTGTGTATCTTAAAGGGACAAGTTTTAAGAATTTTATAATATTTTTCATTTAGAGAACCTTATGCTTTAAATTAAGATAAGCAGAGATGATGTAATAAAAACTATTAGGGAGCTATAAAAACTCCCTAATAATTTTGATTGAAATAGTTGAGAGGTTAACATGTACAAGTAGTTGATCTTCCTGAACATCCAGAAGTATCTCTTGCTCCACAGACTACTCTTATTGATCGAAATACTGATCCTAAAACAGGTTTCAGCACTTCTAACTTTTTTGTGCCTTTTTTTAATACTTTCATCTCATTAAAAGAAGTATCTTTGTCGGTTAATAATATATTGTTTGAAATTATTTTTTTTATAAAATCTACTTCATTCTTCTCTACCTCAAGAACACCTTTCGTTAAACTATTAACGAGAAAGTTTTTATCATCATTGCATATCCACAAATTAAACTTGCTCTCTTTGTAAGAGTTAGAATTCATAAAAAACTCCTCAAATAATTCTCTGATTGCATTTTCTTAGGTCTTGTCTATATAATACATAATATGGGATTATCATGAAAAAAGCAACAGAAAATGTTAGAAAATAGATAAAACTGACCTTTTTAAAACTCATTTTTATTCAACTTTTAAAATTTTATATTTTTTAGATTTAACTCTAACTAGAGGGGTCTTTTGAGAAGGTCAATAAAGTTATAGATCTCTAAGTAAAATCTAGTCTCAATAGCATTAGTTTTGTTGTTTTTCTAATTATAAAGTTTTATTTATAAAATAACACCTTCACCATAATGTTTTAAGGTAAATTAAAATAATATTAGTATATGCAATGTGTAAAAGACATTTATTTAGTTGTGTTAAGGGCTCTTGATTTTTGTTTTATTTGTTAAAATGATAAAATTTATGTGCAAAAATGTATACTTTTTTTTGTTGTTTTTAGCTATAATTACAGGGGGTAAATATTATAAATATCATAATAAAGAGTGGTAAGATTTGTATTATACTCTTCTTTTTGTTCAATTTATTGGTGATGGCAATAGATTATATTAGTAATAGGGGGTATTATGAGAGAAGAATGGAGAGGTTTTAAAGAGGGTAAGTGGTGTGATACAATTAATGTTTCAAATTTTATCAAATTAAACTTTACTCCTTTTTTAGGTGATGGCTCATTTTTGGAAGGGCCAACTGAAAATACACTTAAGCTTTGGGATCAAGTTATGGATCTTACCCAAAAAGAGAAAGAAGCTGGTGGTGTTTTAGATATGGATACTGATATTGTTTCAACAGTATCATCACATGGAGCTGGTTACTTAAACAAAGATCTTGAAACTATAGTTGGTGTTCAAACCGATAAACCTTTTAAAAGATCTTTACAACCTTTTGGTGGTATTAGGGTTTCAGCATCTGCTTGTGAAGCTTATGGATATAAAGTAAGTCCAGAATTAATGGATATTTTCGCTAAGTATAGAAAAACTCACAATCAAGGTGTTTTTTCTGTTTATACTCCTGAAATGAAGCTTGCAAGAAAAGCAGGTATTATCACAGGTCTACCTGATGCTTATGGTAGAGGTAGAATTATAGGTGACTATAGAAGAGTAGCACTTTACGGTTTAGATAGGCTTATTGAGGATAAGGAGGAGCAAAAAGCTACAACTTCTAAAGATATGTCTCGTCCAGAAATAATTAGATTAAGAGAGGAACTTTCCGATCAAATTTCATCTCTATATGAGCTAAAAGAGCTCGGTAAAATATATGGTTTTGATATCTCAAAACCTGCAAAAACTGCTAAGGAAGCAATCCAGTGGACATATTTTGCATATTTAGCCAGTGTTAAAGAGCAGAATGGTGCTGCAATGAGTTTAGGTAGAACAGCTACTTTCCTCGATATTTTCATTCAAAGAGATTTAGAGAAAGGTCTGATTACTGAGAAAGAAGCTCAAGAGTTTATTGATCACTTTATAATGAAATTGAGAATTGTAAAGTTTGCAAGAACCCCTGAATACAATCAACTATTCTCTGGAGATCCTACTTGGGTTACTGAAAGTTTAGCAGGTATGGCTGTTGATGGAAGACCTCTTGTAACAAAAACAACTTTCAGATATCTACATACTCTAGATAACTTAGGTACTGCACCTGAGCCAAACTTAACGGTTCTCTGGTCTACAAAACTACCTGAAAACTTTAAAAGATATTGTGCAGAGATGTCTATTAAAACATCTTCAATTCAATATGAGAATGACGACCTTATGAGACCATTAAAAGGCGATGATTACGCTATTGCTTGTTGTGTTTCTTCTATGGTTGTTGGTAAAGAGATGCAGTTCTTTGGAGCTAGAGCTAACTTAGCTAAGTGTTTATTGTATGCTATCAACGGTGGTGTAGATGAGAAGCTTGGTATCCAAGTTGCACCAGAGTTCAGACCTATAACTAGTGAATACTTAGATTATGACGAAGTTATTAAAAAATATGATGTTATGATGGAGTGGTTAGCAGAGCTCTATGTTAACACATTAAATATCATCCACTATATGCACGATAAATATTGCTATGAAAAAGTACAGATGGCACTGCATGATAGAGAGGTTAAGAGATTCTTTGCAACTGGTATGGCAGGGCTTTCTGTTGTTGCTGACTCATTAAGTGCTATTAAGTATGCTAAGGTTAAAACTATCAGAAATGATCAAGGTGTTGTTGTTGGTTATGAAACTGAAGGTGAATACCCTTGCTATGGTAATAACGACGAGAGAGTTGATAAGATTGCTGTAGATCTAATAGAAAGTTTTATGAATAAGATTAGAAAGCATAAGACTTATAGAGATGGTATTCCTACAATGTCTATTCTTACTATAACCTCTAATGTTGTTTATGGAAAGAAAACAGGTAGTACCCCTGATGGAAGAAAAGAGGGTGAGCCATTTGCACCAGGAGCTAACCCAATGCACAGTCGTGATAAAAAAGGTGCATTAGCATCTCTTTCAACTGTTGCAAAACTTCCTTTTGAGCACTCAGAGGATGGAATTTCTAACACATTTTCTATTATACCTGATGCACTAGGAAAAGATTCTAAAATGTTTGTAGGAGAGCTTGATATAGATGCTATATCCGGTTGTACCTCTTGTTGTATTCCAAACCTTGAAATAGAAGAGTAAATTTAGTAATTAAAGGAGAAAATTATGTCTAATTCACAAGTTGATAACTTAGTTAGTATGATGGATGGTTACATGGAAAAAGGTGGACACCACCTAAATGTTAATGTGTTTAATAAAGAGACCTTATTAGATGCACAAAAACACCCTGAGAACTATCCTCAGTTAACTGTTCGTGTTTCCGGATATGCTGTTAACTTTAACAAGCTTACAAAAGAGCAACAAGATGATGTAATTAGTAGGACTTTCCATAAAGGGATGTAACACTAATGGATGGCTATATACATTCTATAGAAACAATGGGCAGTGTTGACGGCCCTGGTCTTAGATATGTAGTATTTACAGCGGGGTGTCCGCTCCGCTGTAAATATTGCCATAATCCGGATACATGGGATATGAAAAATAGTAAAAAGATATCTTCTGAAGAGATTCTTGAAGACTATGAAAATTATAGACCATATCTTAAAAATGGGGGTCTGACTGTAACCGGTGGAGAACCATTGGTGCAGCTTGATTTTGTAATTGATCTTTTTGAAAAAGCCAAAAAGAGGGATATCCACACCTGTTTGGATACAAGTGGTGCCACATTCTCTATTGTTGGGAAAAATATTGATAAGTTTAAGAAGCTTTCTAAGGTAACAGATTTAGTAATGCTCGATATAAAGCATATTAAGAATGATGAGTACTATGAACTTACAAAAGGAAACTTAGATGAAACACTATTATTTTTAGATTTCCTTTCTGAAGATGAGACTTATTGCGATGTTTTGGTTCGACATGTTTTGGTTAAGGGTATAACCTATAAAAAGGGGCTTCTATATGATCTTGGATATATGCTTGGTGGGTACAAAAATGTTAAAGGTGTAGATGTACTTCCATACCATGTAATGGGAACCTCTAAATATAAAGAGTTAGGTATGAAATACCCTTTAGAGGGGTTAGAAGCTATGCCTAAAGAGAACGCTATAAAGGCAAGAGAGATTGTAAAAGCCGGTGTTTTTAAAAGGGTTGTAGAGAGAAGAGAGAAACTAAAGAGATAGTTTATTGTTGGTTATCTTCTAATGTGCTCGGTGTGTGAGTAGTGTGGGATCGATAAGTTTTTTAATCTATATTGATTTAGCACTTATAATTTTTTGTTTATTGTAACTCTAATCGCAGATTTTTACTCTTCAATTTCAAAATATTTCATTACTGCCCTATAGTTATCTTGTGCAGAAAGACAGGTATCGATTAGATACTCTTTAATTTTAGGATACTCAGATAATCCTCTATAGTAGAAAAATTTGTAACTCTCCTCTATAATGAATGGAGTTATACTATTTCTCAAACACTCTTTAAATAGTATCAATCTTCCAACTCTTCCATTTCCATCTTGAAATGGATGGATCTTCTCAAATTTATAATGAAAATCAATAATATCTAAAATTTCAATACTCTCTTTATCGTTATATTCTTCCAACAAATTTTTAATATCTCTTTCTACATTTTTAGGGTTTGAAGTTTCAACTCCCCCTACAATATTTGGTTTAAGTTTATAATCACCAATATTAAACCACTCTTTTCGAGCATCAGAAGTGTTTGTTTTTGAGATCCTATGAAACTCTTTGATATGGTTTTCAGATAAAGGCTCTTTTGCAATTTTAAGCATATAATCAAAACAATGAAAATGGTTTACTGTTTCAATTATATCATCAACATTTGCTGTTTCTTCCCCTTTTTCTGTAAATAAAGTATTTGTTTCATAAATATATCTAGTCTGTTCTTCCGATAGCTTACTCCCCTCAATTCTATTGGTGTTATAAGCAAGCTTTATCTGTGTTTTATGATATATTCCACCCTTTAGATTGCTCAACTTTTCTTGCTGTAATATTTCTAAAAGTTTCATACCCTATTCTTCCAATTTATTATTTATAGAGATACTGTTTTCTTTTTAAGTTTGGATTATTTAATTTTTCCCAACCCCCAGAATTGTAATACTCTGTTTACTTCGCAACTAATTTTTAACAAGATCAGCAGGTGCTAATGGATTCTTAAATTTTGCAATATCAGTAAGCGACATAAAATCTTCTTCCATATTACTATACACAACTATATCTAATCCTTGAACTTCTATTTGCTTATTTTATGCCATAAGATTCCTTATTTATACCTACTTACAAATATAAGATTTGTTTTTCCAATGCTCAAATTTAAAAGCCAAATAAAAAGATTATGGAAAGCTTAATATTGTACTTACAATACCTATCAATATCCAAAATAATATTTGATTTTGTGGGATTTTTGTTGTTTCAATAAAATACAACAAATCTGTAGATACTGTAAGATAGTGTTAAGATAGAATTAACGATGAGAAGGATATATTTCCAGTAACTAATGAAATTGATCAATTAAACCTATTTACTGAGATATAGACTTGCTCACATTTGTGTGAACAATTAATTTAACTTTACTTTCGACAGACAAAAATTGCAATAGAATCATTCTCATCATAAGGCTCTATTATGGTATTATAGACCAAAACATTACTAAAAAATTTATTTAAGTCGTATTTTATTCTTGAAATCTCAAATGTTCTTTCATATATACATTCTTCATATCGTTTGTAATTATTAGAATAATCGTGAACAAAAAAACTTAGTTCCCATTTTGCGGTGTTTTTCCCAATATTTGAATTTCTCATAATAAAAATATCTTTATCATTGAAATTTCTGACTGAAGTAAATGTATTGCTCTTATTTAGCTCTAATGTTGTATTTATATCAAAAATAAAGTAGGCATCATTACTTAAATGATTTCTAACATTTTTAAATACTTTAAGCCATAAATTATAATCTAGTAAATGATTTATTGAATCAAAAAAGCAAAATATAAGCGTAAATTTTTTATCAATTTTAAAGGTCGTCATGTCTTGAACTAACAAAGTTGTATCAGATAATTTAGATTTTGCAATATCAATCATATCTTTACTAATATCTAATCCATATTTTATCTTAGTTTTATCTGAATTAAAAAACATTAAATTATTCCCTGTCCCACAAGCTAATTCTAAAACAGAATTTAAGTTGAAATCAAATTTCTTTGATAATAAATTGAATCTTTTATTAAATTTTTCTGAGAATCCAGACATTATTTGATCATAATATTTAGAAAAAACTGAATAATTATTACTGACCTTCATAAATTTAACCCTTATTTGTAATTACAATTATTAGTAGCTTTCTTTTAGAAAATGCTCTTCTTCGTTAATTAAAAAATCAACTGAGAGTTTGTCAAAAGGTCAATTTTGTGAAAGCCGAAGGCGGAACTGTATATTTGCTGTTATAGGCTTTTTTATAAACAGACTATACGCTCTATCTAACAACTCTATCAAAATCCATATTTCCCTTCAATTAATAAAACTTTTATCCTTTGCTTATCAAATTGACCTTGTATAATTGAATAATAGTTACAAATTTTGTCCACAGATTTACAATCCATACACTTTCCTGTTTTAGTACATGGTGTATTTTTATTTAGCCTCTTTGCATCAATAGGAGCTGCTATATTTCTAATTCGATAAATTGCAGCTTCATCATTCGGAACTATTTTATTTGTTCCACAAATTAAAAAAACTTTCTTAGGTCCAAATATAATTGGGGCAACTCGACTACCATTTCCATCTAAATTGAAGATTTTACCTTCAACTGTAATGGCATTGATGCCACTGATGAATAAATCTGCTGAGAAATTTTTTCTATAAATTTCATATTTTTCTTTTTGGGTAATATCTGGTTTATATTTATCTAAAAAAATACAGCTGCTATTTCTTAGTAGAGTATATACACCCAATTGCTGAAGAGTTTTTGAATCTCCGATGCCAACTATCACCTCTGGCTGAAGAAAATGGCTAATTGTATATATTAATGCATCTCTAGTAGAAAATAATTCGGATTCAATTCGATTTTTTTCAAGTGCTCTTCTAAGTTTATAAATCATATTATGATTCATTGTAAATCCTTTCCGAAATTTTTACATGATTTTATCGGAAATGTGTTTAGAGTAATTGCTTGTAACGATTAAGTATATATGATATGTCGGTTTTGAAACACGACCCTTCAAAATACGCTACGCCGTGAGCCGGATTTGTTATATTTTGCAAATTTAATCTTTTCAATCAAAATAATAGCAAATATGGCATAATTAATGTGAAAACGCTCAAAATTAGCACAATGCCCGCCATAGCATATATACCGTGTTACCTGCTGGCTTTCATTTATTAATGTAGTATTTATCAAGTTTATCTAAAAATCTTTCATCAATCATTCCCGTTCTATTAAACATAATCACACTTCCTATTCCTCTTTTAGGGTAAATACGAATTTCACAATAATAACCTCCACCACCGCCTGCGTGACAAAAATATTCATTTCCACAAAGCTTTCCTTTAAACCAAGACAAACACATTCCTGTTTCTTTTCCTTGACTGGTAAAATTCTCGATAAAAAGTCGTTCTTTATATTCGTCTGTAATCAACTTACAATTTGATTTTAAAAGCTCTTGAATATATTTTACAAATGAATTTAC